>NZ_DAINOE010000011.1:0-46022 GCF_036735525.1 Arsukibacterium sp.
GTCGGGCATGACACGTAACTAGAGAGGTGAAAGTCCTCTTGCCAGGTGTTCGCAGGCGGATGGCGGCCCCAGCCGAAGGCTAAGAGAAGGGCAAGGGCGTTGTCGCGTGGCAGGGACTCCGGAGCGCCGGCCGGCCGCAAGCGCCTCCCTATCCCGATTACATTTTTGGTTGAGACTGAGCGAAATGAATTACATTAAAAGTGGGTTGTTTGTTTTTACTTTTACGGTTGCTCCTTTTCTGATGTGGTATTTGTTACAGACAACACACGCTTAAAACAACGCGGCCTATGGCCGCTTGCTTCTCAACAAGTTGCTCGCCGTTTAGGCTCGTTGAGGCTGTAGAAAAACCTCGGAGCTAAAACACTAACGTACGCTATGTTAAAAGTTTTTGTTGTTCAATGGTGAAGCCTATCCAGATTTCTCGTAGCGATGCGTTATTAAGGTGTATTTTGGCTAATTTTTATATTGAATTTTAAGTTGAGGGCTTTTCTACACCCTCGTTATATTTTGGGAGAGCTTAATGAAGCGTCTATTATTAGCTTTAGCGTGCTTTTCACTTGCGGCATGCCAGTCAACACCTGCCGTTTACAACCCATCTGGTATAGCTACTAATGAGCTTGCTGAGCTTTCAACAAAGTCAGTAGGGTTCTTTGAAAATGAAGTTCAGGCCATGATTGTTGGTGTATATGACCTCGATGGAAAACAACTAATCGGATATACATCACCATTTTCGACAGATAGGTGGAAAACCGTCTATTTAGATTCTGGTGTATACACCATAGTAGCGATCTGTATGTTAGGAAACAGTTACGCTCATCCAAGAGCTGTGGTACCTATTGATGCAGAGGCAAAATACACTTATAGCTGTTTAACTGAATATAAAAAGAATTTTTTGGGTTTAGAGCAACCGGATAAATCAACGTTGGTGTTTGAAAAAATATAACATGCAAATTTTATCGCTAGCAAAAAGCGCTGGCTGCGAGCTCAACCCGCTGCACGGCTTCCGCGCTAAATTTGGGCGTTAAGGCTCAATTCGCTCAAAGCAAACAGTAATGGCTTCTCAATTTAAACCTGCGCATACAGATTACAACCACGAGGATGTCATGGTTTCTATTCGCGCTTTAATGCCTTTGAGCATGACAAGCGTGTAGTTGAGGTATTAATAGGGGCGCCCAATCCAGGTGACGTGGGCGCCCAACAAGCGAGACCTTATCCCAACCAGGGTTGGCTGGCTTTACGGCTTTGTTCGTAGTCGGTAATTTGCGCGGTTAGCTGCTCACTGGAGCCGATAAAATCCAGCCCGGATAACAGCCGTTGTTTAATGTCGGCATCGATTTTAAAGCCCAACGCCGCATTATTACCGAACATAATTTCCTGACTGGCTAAGTCAATCTGCCACTGCTGTGGCCCTTGCTGACAACGGTTAAACAGTAAATCGATATTGGTTTTACTTAACTGAATTAATAACATGCCGTTATTAACGCTGTTATTAAAGAAAATATCAGCAAAGCTTTCGGCGATAATCACATTAAAACCATATTGCTTTATAGCCCAGGGCGCATGTTCGCGGCTAGAGCCGCAGCCAAAATTGGCGCGGGTCAGCAAAATACTGGCTCCCTGATACTCAGGCTTATTGATCACAAAATCCGGATTAGGGCTGCCGTCGGCTAAATAGCGCCAGTCAAAAAACATCGCCTCGGCAAAACCATCGCGACTAACACTGGTTAAAAACTGCTTCGGGATAATTTGATCGGTATCGACGTTATTTTTATCTAACGGGCACACCAGGCCCTGTGCAAAAACTTTACTCATGGCAGCTCTCCCGTGCCGCTCGCTGCGGCAATACTTGTAGTAGCAATATTGACAAACTTACCGGCGATTGCCGCTGCGGCGGCCATGGCCGGGCTCACCAAATGAGTGCGGGCACCGCGGCCCTGCCGGCCTTCAAAGTTACGGTTACTGGTGGAAGCACAGCGCTGGCCGGCTGCAACTCTGTCATCGTTCATGCCCAGGCACATACTGCAGCCCGGCTCACGCCACTCAAAACCGGCGTCTTTAAAAATAGCGGCCAGGCCTTCGGCTTCTGCCTGACGCTTTACTACACCTGAGCCCGGCACCACTAAAGCGCGCACGCCGGCGGCGACTTTTTTGCCCTGTACTACAGTAGCGGCAGCGCGTAAGTCTTCAATGCGGCTATTGGTGCAACTGCCAATAAATACCACATCGACCTGGCAATCGGTTAACCTTTGGCCGGCAGCTAACCCCATATAGGCCAGTGCCCGCTCGGCGGCATCGCGTTTCGTGGCATCGCTGAAACTGTCGGGCGCTGGTATTGGTTGATCAACCGCAATCACCTGCTCAGGGTTGGTGCCCCAGGTAATTTGCGGGCTAATGCTGCTGGCATCAATGTTGACGACTTTATCAAATTGCGCATCGGCATCCGAATACAGGCTTTGCCAGTAAGCGACGGCGGCATCCCAATGCTGTGCTCCAGGCGCATGGGCTTTGCCTTTGATGTAGTCAAAGGTGGTGCTATCCGGCGCAATCAGCCCGGCTTTGGCGCCCATTTCAATGCTCATATTGCACAGTGTCATGCGCCCTTCCATGCTCATGGCGGCGATAGCACTGCCGGTAAACTCGGCGACATAGCCATTACCGCCAGCAGTGCCTAACTGGCCAATTACCGCTAAAATCACGTCTTTTGGCGTAACATGGGCGCTTAATTCGCCATTAATCTCGATTTTTAACGTTTTTGCCTGCTGCTGTGGCAAGGTTTGGGTGGCCAGCACATGCTCCACTTCTGAGGTGCCAATACCAAAGGCCAGCGCGCCAAAGGCACCGTGGGTAGAGGTATGTGAATCGCCACAAACGATAATCATGCCGGGCTGGGTTAAGCCTTGCTCCGGGCCAATCACATGCACTATGCCCTGATCCGGGTGGGTTAAATCCAGCAACGGGATCTGGTTAGCGGCACAGTTTGCTGCCAGTGCTTCCAGCTGCTTGCGTGACGTGTCACCGGCAGCATCCAGACTACGGCGCTGAGTGGAGACGTTGTGATCCATAGTCGCAAAGGTCAGATCAGGGCGACGCACGCTGCGCTTGGCCAGTTGCAGCCCGGAAAAGGCCTGTGGCGAGGTTACCTCGTGGATTAAATGCTGATCGACATATAATAAGTCGGTGCTGGCATTTAACTGACCAACAACATGGCTGTGATAGATTTTCTGGTATAAGGTCTGGCCCATTACACGGCCTCCTGTTGCGAAATAGTGGCAAGAATAGCCGCCGCGACTGCGGCTGTGCCATAGGTAGATTTACTGTCAATGTCACGGGTAACAATATGCTGCTCTAAGCAGTGCTGTACCGCTTGCTCAATGGCACTGGCGGCGGCTTCTTCGCCAAAACTGTAACGCAGCATTAAGGCCGCGCTTAAAATTTGCGCTATGGGGTTGGCAATGCCCTGGCCAGCAATATCCGGGGCGCTGCCACCGGCCGGTTCATACAAACCAAAGCCACTGCCGTTTAAGCTGGCCGAGGGTAATAAGCCCAGCGAGCCGGCGATAGCGGCAATTTCGTCAGATAAAATGTCGCCAAATAAGTTATCGCATAACAGCACATCAAATTGCTGCGGGCTGCGGATCAGCTGCATAGCGGCATTGTCGATATACATATGCTCCAGTGTCACCTCCGGGTAGTCTTTGGCAACCCGCTCTACTGTTTCACGCCATAAAATACTGGTTTGCAGCACATTGGCTTTATCTATAGAGGTCACTTTGTTGCTGCGTTTTTGCGCTGCAGCAAAGGCGACCCGGGCAATACGTTCAATTTCCCGCACACTGTAGCGCTGGGTATCAAAGGCATCGTGCTCGCTGCGGCCTTTTTCACCAAAGTAAATGCCACCGGTCAGCTCGCGTACGCACAGCACATCCATGCCAAGGCTGCTGACGCGCGGGTGCAGCGGTGATAGCTCGGCAAAAGCCGGGTAAATCTGGCCGGGGCGTAAATTGCAAAACAAATCAAAGGTTTTGCGCAGTGGCAATAAAGAGCCGCGCTCCGGCTGTTGCTCAGGCGGCAAGCCGTTCCACTTAGGGCCACCCACTGAGCCAAATAAAATGGCATCACTGTCGTGGCACAGTTGCAGTGTCGCCTCAGGCAAAGGCTGGCCGGTAGCATCAATAGCGGCGCCGCCTACCAAGGCTTCGGTCAGGGTTAAACCAAACTGGTATTTGTCGGCAACCAGCTGTAATACTTTGATGGCCTGCTGCATTACTTCCGGGCCAATGCCATCGCCCGCTAAGACGGCGACCTTATAATCTTTGTTCATTTTTCACCTGCATTTAATGTTGCGTCATTCATTCGGGCTTGTTTATGGGCGTCAATGCGCTGGGCGCGCTGGATCATGTTTAACACATGCACATAGGCCAGCACTGAGCTGCGCACTATGTCGGTTGCCAGCCCGGCGCCATGAAAGCGGCGGCCTTCGTGCTCGGCAATAATATCTACCTGGCCCAACGCGTCTTCGCCACTGCCTTTGGCCTGTAAGTTAAAATCGACCATATTAATGCGTAGTTTGCTGATGCGGGCGATGGCACTAAAGGCGGCTTCTACCGGGCCATTACCAGTGGCGGCTTCGGTAAAAACTTGATCGCCACAGCGCACACCAACAGTGGCGCTGGCCACATGGCCGGTATGGGTGGAGGAGCTTAAAAACTCCAGTGCATAGTAATCATCCTGGTCCTGCATGTTTTCGAAAAACACCAGCGCTTCTAAGTCGTAGTCAAATACCCGGCCTTTTTGATCGGCCAGCGCCACAAAGCTTTTGTATACTGCTTCTAAATCGTAATCTTCAGCGGTGTAGCCCAGTTCGGCCAGGCGGTGCTGAATAACATGGCGGCCAGAGCGTGAGGTTAAATTCAGCTCGTTCTGGCGAATACCCACCTGCTCCGGGGCGATAATCTCGTAAGTGTTTTGCGCTTTTAGTACGCCATCCTGATGAATGCCGGAGCTATGCGCAAAGGCGTTTTCACCGACAATGGCTTTGTTTGGCTGAATAGGCATATTGCAAATCTGGCTGACCAGATGCGAGCTGCGGTAAATCTCTGTGGTTTTAATATCGGTATACAGCGGCGCTAAAATATCCTTGCGGGTATTGATAATCATTGCCACTTCTTCCAACGAGCAGTTACCGGCGCGCTCACCAATACCATTTACTGTACATTCAATTTGCCGGGCGCCAGCCTGAATAGCACTGATGCTGTTGGCCACCGCTAAGCCTAAATCGTTATGGCAGTGCACACTTAACCGGGCTTTATCGATGTTCGGCACTTTATTACGCAAGGTGCTGATAATGGCCGCAAATTCATTGGGGATGGTGTAGCCCACGGTATCGGGAATATTAATGGTGGTAGCGCCAGCATGAATGGCGCGCTCAATAATCCAGCACAAATCATCAATAGGGGTGCGCCCGGCATCTTCGCAGGAAAACTCGATATCATCGGTATAGCGGCTGGCCAGCTTAATCGCCGCCACGGCTTGTTCCGTGGCCTGGGCCAGGGTTTTGCGTAACTTATATTGTAAATGCAGTGGCGAGGTGGCAATAAAGGTATGAATACGGCGCCGCTCGGCCTGCTTTAACGCTTCGCCGCAGGCTTCGATATCGGCGCTGACGGCCCGTGCCAGGCCGCAGATCACCGGCCCTGTTACTTCGCGGGCGATACGTTGCACCGAATCAAAATCGCCGGGGCTGGATACCGGAAAGCCTACTTCCATCACATCGACATTTAAGCGGGCTATCGCATGCGCCAGCTGGATTTTTTGCTTTTGACTTAAACTGGCCCGCAAGGCCTGCTCGCCGTCACGCAAGGTGGTGTCGAAAATCCAGATTTTGTTATCAGCACTCATTGCCTGTTCCTTTTACTTTGGGTTTGCCACTCGTGTTACATGCCAGGTCATAGAAAACAAAAAACCCCGGCCTTGGGCACGGGGTTGTTGGTTTATCAGTAGCGTTACATCTTTACCAATAAGCAAAACCCCGCGCAGCGCGAAGGAGCACGAGGAGGCTTAAAGTGATAACGTTACGGTTAAAATTCATTTATTGCTCTGATTAAGTCAGTGGTTTCGCAAAACAGTATTAGTAATAACATGGTTATTTTTTATCTGCAACAGTATAGATGGCTAAATGGATAAAAAAAGCGGCAAAGCAGACCAGCGCCGCTTGTGTTAGCCCCGGCAGATGGTTAGATTGAGCAAGATAACGCTTATTTGTGATAAGGCCTTCCCCCCATGTTCCAACCTATAACTGTTTTGAAAAGCTGGTCGCTGCTGTTGCTGTGCAGCCTGTTTATGCAAGGTTGTAAACCTGCACCTGAACCCGTTTCCTCGACACCAGCAACAGCTGAAGTACAGCTGGAGCAGTTAGCAGCCGATTACGTCAAGCTGGTGCTGGCACTGGGCCAGCATGATGCCGATTACGTCGATGCCTATTATGGCCCGCCACTGTGGGCTGAGCAGGCAGCAGCCTCTGAGCTAAGCGCGGCAGAGATTGCTAATCAGGCGTTGCAGTTACGCGAAGCCTGGCTGAGTGCGCCGGTAGAGGATAACCCCATGTATACCTTGCGCCGCCATGCGCTGGATCGGCAACTGGTGGCGTTAGCGGCTCATGCCACAGCCTTAGCCAGTGGCCAACGCAGCAGCTTTGAGCAACAAAGCCGCGATTTATATGACACTGTGCCGCCAGAGCATGAGTTTGCCGAATTTGATGCGCTGTTGCAGCAGCTGCAGCAATTAGTGCCGGGTGAGGGCAACCTGACTGAGCGGGTACAGGCGTACCGCCAGCAGTTTGTGATCCCGGCTGACAAGCTGGATCAGGTTTTTGTGCGGGCCATCGCCGAATGCCGCCAGCGCACCTTAAAGCATATCAGTTTGCCGGCAGGCGAAAATTTTGAGCTGGAGTATGTGCAGGATAAGCCCTGGAGTGGTTACAACTGGTATAAAGGCAAAGCGTTCAGCCTGATCCAGATTAACAGCGAGCGGCCGATTGATATTTCCCGGGCAGTAGATTTGGGCTGCCATGAAGGCTATCCGGGCCACCATACCTATAATGCGCTGCTGGAACAGAATCTAGTTGAGCAGCAAGGCTGGGTAGAATTTAGTGTCTATCCGCTGTTCAGCCCGCAATCGCTGATCGCTGAAGGTACCGCTAACTACGGTATTGAGATGGCATTTCCGGGCGATGAAAAATGGCAGTTTGAGCGCGATGTGTTATATCCGCTGGCGGGCTTAAACCCGGCGCGCGCGCAAGAGTACCATCAATTTTTGCAATTGCTTGGCAAGCTTAGCTATGCCGGCAATGAAGTGGCCCGACAGTATCTTAACCAGCAAATAGATGCCGAACAGGCCGTGCAACTGCTGATGCAATACAGCCTGAACAGTGAAGCCGAAGCACGGCAGCGGCTGCGGTTTTTTGATAAATACGGCGCTTACGTCATTAACTACAACTGGGGTAAAGACTTAGTCAAAGCTTATGTGGAGCAGGCCGATACCGACGCCATGCGCTGGCAGCGTTTTATTCGCTTAATTTCTACGCCACAGGTGCCTTCGTCACTCAGTTGGTAATGGCGCTTGGTAAAAAATAACCGCCAGTCTGCCTTGAAGCGGCGGCTGGCGGCCACATATCGGCATCTAATCAGGTAAATATTGTAAAGAGACTATATGGAACATCGTTTTGAACGGCTGATGTACGCTACCCGCTGGATTATGGCCCCGATTTATTTAGGGTTAAGCCTGTGTTTGTTGGCCTTGGGAATCAAGTTTTTTCAGGAAGTGCTGCATATTCTGCCGATTATTTTCAGCATGAAAGAAGTCGATTTAATTTTGGTGGTATTAAGCCTGATAGATATTGCCCTGGTGGGCGGTTTGATCGTGATGGTGATGTTTTCAGGCTATGAAAACTTTGTGTCGCGGCTGGATCTGCACGGCAACGAGGACAAATTGGGCTGGCTGGGCAAGATGGATTCCAATTCATTAAAAAATAAGGTGGCGGCGGCCATAGTCGCCATTTCATCTATTCACCTGTTAAAGGTGTTTATGAATGCTGAGTCTATCTCTAATGATAAAATTATGTGGTACCTGCTTTTGCATATTACTTTTGTAATGTCGGCCTTTGCCATGGGCTTTTTAGACAAGTTATTGCGCGAAAAAGGGCCAGTCAGCAAACCTTAGTCACATAAAAGGCTTGCATATCTTGTCAGCCTTATTTATGATGCGCGCCGTTCTGCCAGCACTTTTAGCTGCAACACGACCTTGCCCGGGTGGTGAAATCGGTAGACACAAGGGATTTAAAATCCCTCGGGGGAAACCCCGTGCCGGTTCAAGTCCGGCCCCGGGCACCATTTAATGCTGACCAGCAGTATTAAATGTTATATATGCGAGTATAGCTCAGCTGGTAGAGCGCGACCTTGCCAAGGTCGAGGTCACGAGTTCGAACCTCGTTACTCGCTCCAAATTTCGCAAAAGCCGCTTTAAAAGCGGCTTTTTTGCATCTGCGATTCTCCTGCCAAGGGGGGACTGACGCTTTAGCATTATCATAAAACTGTTTTATCACTAATGTGACTAAACGCTTCAGTGGTGAAGGAACAATAGTTAGCTCACAGCTAGCTGTATTTTGAGTTTATTGATCACGCTGACAGCCGCGGGTGATAAGCTCCGCTGCGCCAAGGAAAATAAACCTAAAGTTGACTGCAAAGGCGGCTGATCGTTAATAGTTAACGGTATTAATTTGCCTTGCGCTAATTCTGTTGTTACGGCGCCATAAACCATGCCGAGGATAGTATCTGTTGTCTGCGCAACGGTTTTTAATAATCCTACATCATCACATTCGACGGCCACACTTAACTGTTGCTCTGAGACTAAACCTAACGCTGCCCCTAACTGGTTTCTCACCTCGGGTGGTAAGCGGATAGTGGCAAAGCCAAAAGGTAATAAATCTTGCATTTTCAGGCTGCGGTTAGCTAAGGGATGCTTGGGATGCACAAAAAATCCGGCCGCTAGGGTTGTTAAGGGGTGTAAATCAACGTCGGGATCTGGTTTAGAAAAGTGCTGGCAGTCTGCAATAAAAAACTCAAGCGCTTCAGCCTTCAATTGCGTCATTAACATCTGCCAATTATGTACTTCAATCTTTAATTGCAAATGCGGCGCCTGTTGGCGTAAGTCAATTACTAGATGTTGTAACAGCATGGCGGCTGGAAAGGGTCCCATCCCAAAAACCAATTGGCCTAATTCAGCACCTGCGTAACGCTTAACATCATGCACTAAGCCATGATAAGCAAATTGGATCGTTTTGGCGCGAGCTAACAAAAACTCTCCGGCCGGGGTGAGGCTCACTCCACCCGACTCTCGGTCAAATAACTGCAAATTGGTCGCTTGCTCTAACGCCAGAATGCTGCGGCTAAATGCAGGCTGACTTAAATGGACGCGGGCGGCGGCACGGCCAAAATGTCGCTCTTCCGCCAAAGCAATCAGATGTTGTAGGTGTTTTAAATTCACTTCATGCATCGCCTGCATCAGGAGTATGCAAATAATGCATTTGCTGCATTATTTGCTTTCGCATAGCTTAGCATAGTCTACTATAACTCGGGGTTAGCATGAGTTCATTTATTAGAAGTATCCTGGTGTGTTGCAGCCTGTGGTTGCTAGGATGCGATGCTCACAAAGCCATGCCACCGCGTGATGCGTCAACCGCAACTGCTGAGGCTAGTGCACAGTGGCAGCAACGCGATCTCACTATTGATAGTGCAACGCATGAAGCGTATCGCGGCCTGATTGCCGCGCCCAGCGGGAAAATCTATGGCCCTGAGGGTGAGGTGTTGGTTGATTTTAATGAATTTACGTTTATCAACGGCGCGGCACCCGCGTCAGTTAATCCCAGTTTATGGCGCCACGCCCGTTTAAATGCGCAAGCCGGCTTGTTTAAGGTAACTGAAGGCATCTACCAGCTGCGGGGCTTTGATCTTGCCAATATGACCCTTATTGTTGGCCAAAGCGGCTGGATAGTCGTCGATCCTTTAACCAGCAAAGAAACGGCTGCGGCAGCCTTAGCTTTTGCCAGGCAACACTTGGGTCCAGTACCGGTCACGGCTATTATTTTTACTCATTCTCATGTTGATCATTTTGGTGGCGCCTTGGGTATTGTGTCTTCGGCCGAGCTGGCAAGCCGTCCTATCCCCATCATTGCACCAGCCGGATTTCTAGAAGAAGCCACCAGTGAAAATATTTTGGTCGGCCCTATTATGAGTCGGCGTTCTATGTATCAGTTTGGCAAGAACCTGCCAGGCGGCCCGGATGGTTTTGTTGATAATGGCTTAGGTAAACGCGTGGCATATGGCACTATCGATATTCTGGCGCCAACACATTCGATTAGTCACACCCTTGAGCCGCTATCTCTAGACGGCATTGAGTTTATTTTTTATAACACACCCGGTGCGGAAGCGCCGGCTGAACTCACCTTTAGGATCCCACAATATCGGGCTTATGCTGGGGCGGAATTGCTTGGCCATACCATGCATAATTTGCTGCCGGTCAGGGGAGCAAAAGCCCGTGATGCCTTGCGCTGGGCGCAGTATCTGCAAGAGGCGCTCGAGCAATTATATGATACGGAGGTGTACTTTGGTCAACATCATTGGCCGGTATGGGGGCAGGAGCCGATCCGTGAATTTATTAGTAAGCAGCGGGATTTATATAAGTACCTGCATGACCAGACTATCCGCCTTGCTAATGCCGGCTACACACCATTGGATATTGCAGAGCAGATCCAGTTGCCGGCAAGTTTAGCCACCTACTTTGCTAACCGCGGTTACTATGGCGATATCCGGCATAATGTAAAAGCCATTTATCAGTTTTATCTTGGCGCCTATGATGGCAACCCGGCAAATCTTAATCCATTATCCCCCGTCGAAGCGGCCACACGCTATGTGGCCTTGATGGGCGGCAGTGCTAAGGTTTACGAAGCAGCAGAGCTCGCCTACGCGGCAGGGGAGTATCGTTGGGTGGCACAGCTGCTCAATCATGTTGTGTTCGCAGCGCCTGATTATTTGCCAGCAAAGCAGTTACTGGCACAAACCTATATGCAATTGGCTTATCAAGCGGAGGCTTCAACCTGGCGAAATAGTTATCTTACTGCCGCGCAGGAGTTGATCCAAGGTCCACCTACTGCCGGTGTCAAACGCCAACACCTTTTTGGCTTAATGCTCAGTACCCCTACTGAACGGTTTTTAGAGGCATTGGCAGCAAGTGTAAATGGCCCTAAGGCCGATGGCGCAGGGCTGATACTGCACCTGCACATTACGGATACGGCCGAATCCTTTGTCTTATGGTTAGAAAACGCGGTATTACATCACCGGCCCTTGCGTCCTGAAGTCACGCAGCCAGCGGCTGAGGTGAGTTTGCATATTACCAAGCCCTTGTTGTTACAGCTATTAACAGGTTCAGCTGGGATCAGTGATTTACTCCTGAATAAAAATGTACAACTCTCAGGTAATACACTGCAATTAGTGACGTTTTTCCGATTGCTGGACAAAGCCCCGGAGAATTTTCCAATTGTGACGCCGCGTACCCAGTAGGGCTACCCAAATGTATTATTCTGACCATTAAGAGGCTTTAGCTATGCATCTAGTCAGTCGTATCCGTATTGTCTTGAATCGTTTGGTATGCCAGTGGGATGAAGCGGCTGATGGTCGTGAGCGATAAAGGGCTGTTGCAGACCGGTAGACACAAGGGATTCAATCTACCTTAGGTGTTGAGCCTGACGATACGAGTAATTGACGTTGTAGTTGATAATGAAAAACCGGCGCATCAGCTGCACATTCTGCGGGCCCTGTTTTGTTACAAAGCGTGGTGCGGTTAAGGAGTAGAACACCTCGAGTATCGGGTTGAGGCGTAAAGCCGGCAATCACCTCGTGAAATTCTGCGCCATCGAGCAGCATACAATCTTGGCGCTGATCAGCTTGGCAAGGCGCTTGTGAGTAATGCACTGCTATTACCCGCGTGTCGCCAGCTACCGCAGGGATTAGATGCTCGGGATAGCTTAGCCCTGCTATGACACAACGCTTGCCAAGGCCAGGTGTGATCTTAGATAAAGACTTATCAATACGAGGCTCTCCCCCCGAGGCTAAGCAGCTACCCTCAAAGCTATTTTTATTACTGTGATTCTCATCTAAGGCTCTATTGGGCCCAAAAACCATTATGATTAAAAGCATCAAACTGGATAAGATGGTTAGTGGGTGCTTTTTTAGTCGTTTGTGAAGGAACCTCAATAGGTCGCCTAGTATTTTTGCGGTGACAGTCCTGAGGCTTGGTCTAAAGCGATACTGCGCGATCAGTTCAAAGTCGTCGATATCAGCAGTATAGTCAGGTAATACCACTGCAAACTGATCACGCAGAGTGATATGTGCATTACGGAAAATAAGATTAGGTGGCTCGGTGTCAGAAGATGACCAGAGTGTTTTAAAAACGACTAGGTTGCCAATTAATCCTTCAACATAGCGATGAAAGGGGTAAAGCATTATCGGTGTGTTAGGTAACTTTTGTGCTTGGTAAGTAAGGTACTCGTAAACCTCGATTCTGTTTATGTCGATTTCTTTATCGCTGACATGCATCGCCGTTATGTGGCTATCAACCGCAAATGCTTCTGCGTGGGTCAGTTGGCGAATTTCTTCTGTATAGCATCCAAAGCGTAGCAGCTTAAGCTCACCGCGTTCAGCCACGGCAACAAAATCACTTTCTTCATCATCGCTATATGAGGAAAGTACTTGAGTGTTAAACATTTGGCTAAGAAATATCGCCTCATGCAAGATTTCTCTGTAAATTTGAAAAGAGTCAAATTTATTGGGGTGTTCAGTTAAAAATGCTTCAAATTCTGGGCAAATAATATCGGGTATTTTGATAAGGCTATCATAATGCGCGCCGAGACTGGGTGGTGCGCCTTCAGGTGCGAAGGCATCAAGAAACCATGCGGCTTTATCTTTTACATGGTACAAACGCCAACTTGTTGTACTCATTTCCCGCAGCAAGCTTATCTCGGGTTTATCTTTAAAAACCGTTAGGCGTTGTCGCCACATGACGGTTACTCCAGTTTGCGGAATATTTCAGGCTAATTGGTTAAAAGTAGAGAGTTAGTCAGAATTCGTCAATCTGTCCACAGAGCAATTTTTGCTCTGTACTATCTTGGTTCGGCGCATCAGAATGGATATAAAATCCCTCGAGGGAAACCACGTGCCGGTTAAAGTGTTCGCCACATCCTTGTGACTCACTCGCCATTGGCGGGCCAGCTGAAGCTGTCAAATATTGCTCCCGGCAATATTTTCCGGCCTCAGCACCATAAAGCATTAACCCCAACCCTATACGGTAAATATTTTTGCCAGTTTGCATATTTTTTGCTACTTTGCTGCAGCAAAAATACCTCATTTGGATGACCGCCTTGAAGAACACTAGCCTGATGTTGTTTCCCCGCCCGACGTTGCTGTGTGCCCGCTTGCTATCTGGCTTAATGTTACTGGGAGCTGTTGTTTTTCCGGCGGCAGCAGCTGAGCCTGGCGCGGCGCCAATATCGGCCGTGGAGCTACCTGTGGCGGCGTTTGCCAGTGCGCCAACAGCCGAGTTGTTAAGCTTGTCGCCAGATGGCACTAAATTGTCGATGCTGCAAACCATCAATACGGAAAAAGAGCAGTTAGTGCTGGTCACCCTGGTAGATTTAGATACGGGTAAACGCAAATTTCTGGTTAAAGCCGACAGCCGTGATCTCAGTATTTATTCGTTGATTTGGGCCAACAATAGTCAGTTGCTGATGAAAGCGTCTTATGCGGCGCATCGCTTTGGGACTCCGGTAACTGAAACCCGGCTGGTGGTCATTGATGTTGAAACCGGCCAGAACCGTAATGCCATCCGGGGCCAGTTGCAGCGGCGCTTAGTGCGTACGCCGCAATTCCAGTCAAATATAGTGGCGTTGATGCCAGAGCAGGAGCACCACTTTTTACTGGCGTTAGATGGCTTGCAGACTGAAATGGGCGTCAGTGTCGTAAGGATGAGCCTGAACGGCGAGCTTAACGCTATAGTGGCGCATGGCCGCAAAAACCTGATTGACTGGGTGGCTGACCGCCAGCATCAGCCGCGGATCGCAATTTTCCGCGATAATGCCGAGTATCGCATTACGGAAAAAGCAGCAGATAGCAACCAGTTTCGTTTGTTATGGCAGTTTGAAGCCTTCTCTGAAGATGCCGTTTGGCCCATAGGCTTTGATGTAGATCCTAATATCTTGTACGTCTCAGCCTACCATGATGGCCGCCGTGCTATTTTTAAGGTTGACCTGAGCGCGCCGGAGCTGATGTTGGACCTGGTTCAGGCCGATGACGATTATGATGTGCCGGCATCGATTGGTTATTCGTGGCAGGATAATCAAATTATTAGCATTGGCCGGCACTATGTTGCGCCACGCTATCAGGCATTTCAGCGCGCGCTGGATGCTGCCCTGCCAGACAATAACAACCAGATCATCAGCATGAGTCATGACCAAAACCGCTATATAGTGCGTTCCAACAGTGTTACTGATGCAGGTTCCTATTTATTGGGCGACAGACAGGCGAAAAGCATGGAATACCTGTTGCCTAAGTACAGCCAGTTAGCCCCTGAATTGATGGTGCCGAAACAAAAAATACAGTATCAGGCCCGGGATGGCCTGACGATAGAAGGCTTTTTAAGCACCCCTAAAGGCTATACTGCCGGACCTATTCCAACCATTATTTTTCCGCACGGTGGGCCTATTTCCTTTGATGACGAGGGGTTTGATTACTGGACGCAGTTTTTTGCCAATCGAGGTTATGCTGTGTTGCAAATGAACTTCCGTGGCTCTTCCGGTTATGGTTTTAATTTTATGCAAATGGGCCTGCAGGGCTGGGGCTTGCAAATGCAGGATGATGTTGAAGATGGCACCCGATGGCTGATTGAGCAAGGTGTGGCTGATGCCTCGCGTATTTGTATTGTCGGTGCCAGCTACGGGGGCTATGCCGCCTTGATGGGTGCGGTGAAATCGCCTGAGCTGTATCAGTGTGTGGTCAGTTTTGCTGGTGTCACTGATGTGGAAGATCTGGTGAAATCGCATCGTCGTTATTCCAACTATGAGATCGTCAAAAAACAAATCGGTGACAATTTTCGGGAACTGCGCCAGCGCTCACCGCTAAGCCATGTGGAAACCCTATCAGTCCCGGTATTGCTTATCCACGGCGATAAAGACCGCTCTGTACCGGTAAAACAAAGTCGGGTACTTTACCGGGCGCTGCAACAGCAAAAACAACCGGTGCAGTATATAGAGTTAAAAGACGGTGACCATTATTTAAGTACTTACAGTCACCGGCTGGAAACCTTTGAAGCAATGGACCGCTTTTTAAAACAGTATCTGCGCCCTACAGCCAGTGCGGGTTAACGGCTAGTAATATTTCAGGCCGTCCGCCTTACCCCGAAAAGCGTAGTACGCCAGTGCGGTATAGGCGGCAATGACCGGTATCACCACCACAGCGCCAAAGAAAATAATCAGCAGGGATTCTCTGGAGCTGGCCGCCTCGTACAGGGTGAGCTGGTTTGGCACCACAAAGGGGTAAAAACTCAGGGCCAGGCCGACAAAACTGCTGATAAAGATCACCTTGCAGATAAAAAATGGCAGCCAGGCGCCTTTATCATCGACCAGAGGCAAACGCTTTAAGGCCTGATAGCCCAGCGCAAACATGGCAAAACATAACAGCGGTATAGCAGCAAATAAATAGGCCAGTGGCGGCTGTGTCCATACCTGATACACATTGGCATTGACCAGAGGGTTAATCGCACTGACTGCGAGAATACCGCTAAAGGTCCATACCCCGGCCAGCTTACATTGGCTTATCGCATGCAGTTGCAGCTCGCCATTAGTTTTGCCAATCAGCCAGGCATTACCAATTAAGGCATAGGCAGCGGTAACGCACAGCCCGCTAAAGCAGGCAAAAATAATACTGCCCAACGAGTATTGCAGCCCCATCACATAAATACCCAGCATAAAGCCCTGACTGAAGGTGGCCAGCAAGGAGCCAAATTTAAAGGTCCAATCCCACAGCAGTTTGCGCCGGGGTTTTACTTTGGCTCTGAAATCAAAGGCCACGCCACGTAAAATCAGGCCTATCAACAGCAGGGCCGCTGGCAGATACAAGGCATACAAAATAGCGCTATGCGCGGCCGGAAAAGCCACCAGCAGTAAGCCCACCGCCATCACCAGCCAGGTTTCGTTAGCATCCCAGAAAGGTCCTATTGACGCTATAGCCGTATCGCGCCATTGCTCGTTGTGCATTGGCAGGGTAATGCCGACACCTAAATCATAGCCATCTAAAATGGCATACAATAATAAGGATAAGGCGGTGAGAGCAGCAAAAATCAGCGCCAGTGTTTCTGCAGTCAGCCAGTTCATAGGTTAGCTCCGCTTGCTGTATTGGCCTGCTGCTCGGGTAGGCCGGGCAGGGTTAAATCGTATTCTTCTACTTCAATAGCACGCCGCGCCAGCCAGAACAGGGTTTTGATATAGGCGACCAGTAATACCAGATACAGCACTAAGTACAGGCTCAGTGTCAGGGCCACCTGCTCGCTGGCAATAGTGGTGACGGCATCGCGCGTTTTTAATACGCCATAAACCAGATAAGGCTGCCGGCCAATTTCGGTCACATACCAGCCAGCCAGAGTGGCAATCCAGCCTGAGAACGTCATGCCAATAAGGACCTTCGTTTGCAGCGGCGTTAAGTTGCCGTGGCGCAATAGCCGTATGCTGCTCCACCAGGCTACCAGCAGCATTAATATGCCAATGCCCACCATTACCCTGAAGCTGTAAAACACCGGCGCCACCGGCGGGTGCTGGCCGCTAAACTCATTTAACCCTTTAACTTCGCCATTAAGGTCATGCGTTAAAATTAAACTGGCCAGCTTAGGTATTTCCACAGAAAAACGGTTTTGCTGGTGTTGTGCATCGGGTATCGCAAAAAGTACCAGCGGCGCGCCTTGCTGGGTGTGCCAGATCCCTTCCATTGCCGCCACTTTTTGCGGCTGATGTTCCAGCGTATTTAAACCATGAAAATCGCCGACCAGGGCCTGAGTAGGCGCCAAAATAGCCGCGCTGAACAAGGCGGTTTTTAACGTCAGGCGTGGTGCTTTTTTGTTATCGCCACGCGACAGGCGATAAGCCGAAATGCCGGCCACCAGAAAGCTCACGGTCAGGGCAGATGCCAGCAGCATATGGGTAAAACGATAGGGAAAGGACGGGTTAAAAATGATCACCAGCCAGTCGGTGGCATAGGCGACACCGTCGCGCATTTCAAAGCCGGCCGGGGTTTGCATCCATGAATTGAGCACCAAAATCCAGAACGCCGATAGCGTGGTGCCGACAGCCACTAACAAGGTGGCCAACGTATGCAGCCAGCGTGGTACCTTATTAAAGCCAAACAGCATAATGCCAAGCATAGTGGCTTCGAGGAAAAAGGCCGTTAATATTTCATAGGCCAGCAGCGGGCCGGCAATATTGCCGACTTTTTCCATAAAACCTGGCCAGTTAGTACCAAATTGAAACGACATAGTAATGCCGCTGACCACGCCTAACGCGAAAGTCAGTGCAAATACCTTTACCCAAAAGCGATAGGCACGCATCCACACCGGGTGCTGGGATAAATCGAAGCGGATTTTAAAGTACACCAGTAACCAGCCCAGCGCTATGGTGATGGTGGGGAATAAGATATGAAAACTAATATTCGCGGCAAACTGGATGCGCGACAGGATCAGGGTATCTAACATAATAACCTCGCTACAACATCATTAAGGCTGTGGTGCCTGCCTGCGCTAGGCCTCTTTTGAGGTGTCCTTTTTGCCTAAAAATTTATCGGTAAATTCCAGTACTTTGCCCACGCCTGAGCCGAGCTTCATCAGCGTATTAAGTTTTTCCGGCGATAACGACTGCAGGCTTTGCGTCCACTCGGTAATGTTTTCCAGCAGATCATGGATTTCGGCAATACGGGTTTGGGCGTAGGCTTCATCGCTATTGGCAGCTTCGTCCATCATAATGTCGCGCAGCAGCGACAGCGTTGGGTCCATTTCGCGTTTACGGCGTTCTTCAAACACTTTATTGGCCATGTCCCAGATGCTGCCGCGGCAAAAGTAATACTCTTTGCGATCACCGGCTTTATGTTGCACCTGTACTAGCTGCCAGCTGCCCAGCTCTTTTAAGCCCATGCTGACATTGCCGCGGGAAATGCCTAATAGCTCGCCAATCTCGTTAGCACACAACGGCTGCTCGCTAATCACCAGCAGGGCATAGATTTGGCCCACGGTACGGTTAAAGCCCCAACGGCTACCCATTTCGCCAAAATGAAACACAAAAGATTCGATCATCGGTGTCATTTGCATTTTGCTTTCCTTATTGAACATTCAGAAATTTCTGAAACAATTGTACGACTGAATATTGATCTGGATCAAGCTTTTTGTTGGCGTGGTTTTAACCATGACACTGCCAGTTCTCATCAGCTACTGGCAACCAGGGCTGACACTACAACCGCTATGCTTGCCTGGCACAATTGCCAATGATGGCTTACCTGTTATACTGTATAAAAAACCAGTTAAGAGGCCGCTATGCTAGCAGTATTTATAGGTAACGCCGATGTCTGGCCAAGGCAGCGTGTGCCGTTTTACAGCGATCCGGTGAAAGCCGGCTTTCCTTCTCCGGCGCAGGATTACGTCGAGCGCACGCTGGATTTAAACGAGCTGTGTATTCGCCACCCCACGGCCACTTTTTTTGTGCGGGTAGAAGGCGACTCGATGATCGATGCCGGCATTTATGATGGCGATGTACTGGTGGTGGACCGGGCTATTGACGCTGAACATGGCGATATCGTGGTTGCCGCGCTGGGCAGTGAGTTTACGGTAAAGCAGCTTGCTACCCGACCGCAGTTGCAATTACTGCCACGTAACCCAGCCTACCAACCTATTTGCCTGCGAGAAGGTGACGAGCTGAATATATTTGGGGTCGTGACTAACGTGATCCGGCAAATGAAACGCAAATAATCTGAGTAAGCCGTTGATGAAAGAAAGCGTGTTTGCGCTGGTAGATTGCAATAACTTTTATGCCAGTTGTGAAAAACTGTTCCGGCCTGACTTAACGCATAGGCCTGTAGTGGTGCTGTCTAATAACGATGGCTGCGTAGTGGCGCGCTCCAAAGAAGCCAAACAGCTGGGCGTTAAAATGGGGGTGCCGCTGTTTCAGGTGCGCGAGCTCATGCAACAGCATGGTATAGTGGCGTTTTCATCTAACTATGCGCTTTATGCTGATATGTCGCAGCGGGTGATGAGCACCTTAGAAAGCCTGACGCCCCAGGTTGAAGTGTATTCTATTGATGAAGCCTTTGTTGATTTAAGCGGTGTGGCCCAGCTGCACAGTCTGACTGCCTTTGGTTTGTCGCTAAGGCAACATATTCAAAAATGGATAGGCATCACAGTGTGTGTGGGCATAGCGCCCAGTAAAACCCTGGCCAAACTGGCTAATCATGCCGCTAAAACCTGGCCGAAAACCGCGGGTGTCGTTGATTTAACCTGCGCCAGCCGCCAGCGCAAATTGTTGGCGCTGCTGCCGGTAGCCGAAGTGTGGGGCATTGGTAGCAAGCTGAGCAAACGCTTGCAGCAGCTGGGTATTCACACGGCATTACAACTGGCCGATGCTAACCCTAAGTTTATCCGCCAGCATTTTTCGGTGGTGGTAGAGCGCACGGTGCGCGAGCTAAATGGTGAGTCGTGTATTGCGCTGGAAGACATGGCCGCCACCAAACAACAAATTATCTCCAGCCGTTCCTTTGGCGAGCGTATTACCGATAAACAGCAAATGCGCGAGGCAATAAGCGAATATATTTGCCGCGCCTGCAGCAAACTCAGGCACGAGCAGCAGTATGCCAAACACCTGACGGTATTTTTGCGCACCAGCCCCTTTAGTGACAAAGACGCACCCTATAGCGCCAGTAAAAGTATGGCGCTTGATAGACCTTGTAATGATACCCGGATATTTTTAGCGAAAGCCATGCAGCTACTGGATGGGCTGTGGCTGGACGGTTACCGCTATGCCAAAGCCGGCGTTATGCTGGCTGATTTTTATGATCCGGGTGTTTATCAGCCCGGCTTGTTTGATGAACCTGCAGCGCACCCGGATAAGCAAGACAGCGATCAAAAATTGATGCAACTGATGGATAGCCTTAACGCTAAACACAGCAAAACCATCTGGTTTGCCAGCCAGGGCGCGAAACAGGAATGGGGTATGAAGCGCGAGCTGCTATCCCCTGCTTACACTACTAACTGGCAGCAGTTGCCTATCGTCAGATAGGCTGGAATGCGCTAACGAAAATGCAGCCGCAGTCTGTGCAGCTGCAAAAAGAGCCAGTGTGCTGTGCTACTGAGCCGTTTCTCTGATCACGACTGTGCCGGCGAGCTTGTCATGCCAACCTTGCTTTTTCTTGTCAAACCCCACCCAGATCAGACCCAGCAGCAAAGGCAAACTTGAGACGTAATACCCCAGATAACGGCCAATTAAGCGGCCAACAGGTACCGCTTGACCAGTATTAGCGTCTACCACTTTAAGGCCCAGCGCCATTTTACCCGGTGTTGCAGACTTATAAATCCAGAACAGAATAATGGCGACTGCCGGTAAAATGTAGTTCAGCAGCAAATCCCAAAATCCGTGAAACATTTTTTCGTTGGCCCAATACTCACTGCCGTAAATGAGTGTAAGCAGTGGCAAAATAATAATTAACAGCAATACAGTGTCGATTATTGACGCGGCCACTCTGATCCAGAACCCGGCGTATTTTACATTTTCCATATTCACTTCCCGATATTTTTAATGGTTATTCGGCAAAAAAGCGGTTAATAAGCAGTCTGCTTAGTGTCCATGTTAATGCCGTGTTGAACATTACGCTGCTTCAAACGCCATTGCAACATCTTATAGGGACAACAGGGAGCTATTGGTCTGGCAGTGCACAGAGCTGTTGCTCTCATCTTGCTGCGCTGCCTCGATTTGTCGCTAACTGCTAAGTAACTTCTCATCTTCAGGTGCCAGCCTTAGTGCCGAGGCCATTAACTCTGCTGCTTTAGAATGACAACTCAGGCCACTTAATAGCATTGCGTAGTTGTTCAGGTAAGGCACTTGCTGGCGGGCAACAGCCAGGCCTTGCTCAAACCAGTGCGCTGCCATTAAAGGCTGGCTGGAAAAGTAGTGATTACCCAATAAAAAATAAGGCCGCCAGTACTCAGGCCATTGCCGGGTGGCGGTGATAAGTGCCGTCACCCCCGCCTCTGCCTGCTGGGTGTTAATTAAATCCTGACAGGCCTTGGTATATATAAAAGCGTCAAGGTGTTCACTGCTTTTATCCGGCGGTAGCATAGCCAGCAGCCAGTAATTGCCGCGCTGCCAGGTGCGCTCGAAGGTGGAAAAATTCAAGCGGTGCGCTTCGGTTACCCCGGTATGTAAGATCACTTCCTTTGCTGCAAGGTCATAACCTACTACCACGGCGTAATGCCACTGCGGCAGCCAGTTGATTGAATTATTTTGCAGCACTATCACCGGGATGTTATCGGCCACCAGGCTTAATAACTGGCTCATAGTGCCACGTTGTTCGTACGCCACTAACCCCAGTTGTCGGGTGGCGGCGGTCATTTCAATTTGTAGCGTCCCTTCCAGGCCGGGAATAAAGGTGGCAGGGGCTATATCGTCGGGGCTGGCTTGCAGGCCATAAAAACCGGCCACTTCTGATAAGGTCGTCGGGCCGCAGAAAAACGCCTGCTGCGGATAAAAGGGTACCTGCGCAATCTGGTGCGCCCGGGCTATTTCAGGTGGTGTGGCCAGCAAGGCTTTGGTTTGAGGCGGTGTCTGACAAGCGGTAAGCGCAAACAGCAGACAAACCAACAAACCGGCCAACAGGCCGGAATGCTGAAATGAGCGCATCAAGAATTAACTGATGGGACGAATAAAAGGATAAACGTCAGTAATGCCCATCAGGTCGAGCACTGCGACAACTACCAGCACAGTTACTATGGTGCCAACGATACCACCGGCCGGCATGTCATTGAGCTGGTTATTTAACGCATCTAACTCAGCCGTGGTCATGTTAGCGATACGTAGCCTGGCATCTGCAGGGCTGACACCCAGCTCCATTAGCTTGCTTTGTACTTGTGCACTATCGACGAAAGACAACACCTGCTGTTGCGTGTACTGGTGTTGTTGCTGTGCTATCACTTGATCTGAAGTGTAAATGCCTGCGGTTGCCTGACCCATACCGAAGAGTAATATTGCAGTTGCAACACTGGCTGTTAAATATTTATTCATCATGAGTGGATCCTTGAAAGTAATGTTTGAGGGGCAAAGTTGTGTTGAAAAAAAGACTTACAACACTGGCGGGTAGAAAGCTGATGCTTTTGAGAGTAGACGATTACCAAGCCCTTTGCAACAAAGCAAGACCGTAGCCACTGGGGCATTAGCAGAAAAAAGCCGCCACACGGGCGGCAAAAGTATCATGTAAATACCTTGGTGAGGTATGTAAGCACTACCAGGTGCAGCGCTTGGGGTAACAGTGTAAAGCGCCTGAGCGTTATGCAAAGTATTTTTGTGTACACTTTTGTAGCAATAGCTAACTGACGGTGGCGACATGCTTTATTGGCATAACTGAGATACACTTTACTCAGTTTAACACTGCTCTGGAGTGCCGATGCCCCATTATTCTGCCGCCTTTATTCATGATATGCCCAAATCTGACTTACACCTGCATTTAGATGGCAGTTTACGGCTGGATAGCCTGATAGCCATGGCCAGGCGCAACAAAACCCCGTTGCCGTCGCAAAGTGTTGCGGGTTTGCAGGAATTAGTGTTTAAAAGCCAGTATCAGAACTTAGGCGAATACCTGCATTGTTTTCAGTATACCTGTGCGGTGCTACGCGATATGGAAAACCTGCAGCAGGCGGCTTATGAGCTGGCGCTGGATAACCAGGTTGAGGGGGTTAACTATATAGAAGTCAGGTTTGCGCCTCAGCTGTTGATGGATTTAGCTGCTGGTATCGACTTTGACCGGGTAATGCATGCGGTGAACAACGGCCTGAAACAGGCGATGCAGCAATATAATCAAACTGCAGCAGTGCTTAGTGGTGAAAAACCCCCTTTTTATTACGGCATTATTAATTGCGCGATGCGGATGTTTGGCGATAAAGGCTTTTCGCCTTATTACACCAACCTGTTTCAGCTAATGCGCGATTTTGCCCCTATGGATGTCATTAAGCTGGCTGCTATGGAGTTGGTACGAGCCAGTGTACGGCTGCGTGATGAAGAGGGCATGCCAATAGTTGGTTTGGATTTGGCCGGGCAGGAGTCAGGCTATCCGGCCAGTAAATTTAAAGAAGTATACGAATTTGCCCACCAGCACTTTTTATTAAAAACGGTGCACGCCGGCGAAGCCTATGGTGCCGAAAGCGTGTTTGAGGCCATTACCGAATGTTATGCCGACCGCATTGGCCATGGTTATTCGATGTTTATCCCTGAGATGATTAGCTCACCGGCAATCGTAGATAAGGCGCGTTATATCCGCGATCTGGCGTCTTATATTGCCGACAAGCGCATTGCCATCGAGGTGTGTTTAACCAGTAACCTGCAAACCAACCCAGCGCTTACCGATATAAAACAACATAAATTTAAGGAGATGCTGGCTAATCGCATGGCAACGGTTATTTGTACCGATAACCGGCTGGTATCTAATACCACGGTCAGCAAAGAGTATCAGCTGGCGCTGGACAACTTTGATGTGCCATTAAAGCGCTTAAAAGACATGGTGGCTTACGGCTTTAAAAAGAGTTTTTTCCCCGGCAGCTATGTAGAAAAACGCCAATATGCCAAACAATGTCTGGATTATTTTGATCGGGTAGCGCAGCGCTATGGATTTATTTAATAAAATCATAGCTTTGCACAGTGTGTCGCAAAAGGCATACAGTGCAACATATTGATATATAAAGATTAGTTCAAACCGCTTAAATAGCTGTCTTCAATTAGCGACAGCTAACACCTTACAACCTCACTATCACTTTGCTTTTTTGTTTAAGTTAATGAATTTTATAGATAAAATAAACATGGCACGCTAGTTGAATGACCTTAAGTAATAGATGTTCTGGCCTGTACCTGCAGCCTGTGCTGCTAAGCCTCAACGGAGTATTACTATGGATATGTTTTTAAGTGTGATTGTACTGTTTATGGTGGCGAATCTGGCGATCGTTGTCAGCATGTTACGCCGGGTAGATTTGAATAACGACAGCGTACTGGCCTGGGAACAGGCGCAGCAGCATGCAGTTGAGCCGCATGCTGTTACTGTCTCTACTACCAGTTCAATGCAGTTATCTTCTTAACACACTTATCCAGCGCCGTTGCCATGCAGCCGCGCATCTTGTCAAAGCCATCCCATGAGTTCAGTAGCAAGCTGACTCTTTTGTAGCCGGTGCAAGCCGGCTTTTTTTATGCCGGTTTTGCGTAAATCAGGGTATGCTAAGACCAGGTTACGGCTATCGACAGTTGTTATGCAATTTTCCATTCAAACCGCGTCATTAAGACAGCTAGTTATTCTCAGTTTTATTCTGGCCCTGATCCCGGTGGCCATGTTGCTGTGGCAAAGCTATCAGGCACTGTCCAAAGTGAGCCAGTATGCCATTACCGAAGCGCAAACCGCGGTGAACAGCGTGCAGCAAGCCGAAAACATGCGAAACCTGATTGTTGATATTGAGCGGGCGGTGCGCCAGTATTCTGTGGTGCGCACTGATGCCCTGCAACGGCTGGCAAATAGCCATCTGGAGCAGCAGCAGCGCACGTTGCGCCAGGTGTGTATCGAATTGCCGACACTGCAACATTGCCAGGCACAGCAACAGGATTTGGCCCAGCTTTCTGCTGGATTTACGGAACTGGACAGCGCCTCACTGGAGCCTTTACTACAACGTATACGCCAGCAACAACAGCAGATTTCACAGCATATCTCGAAATTATTAGAGCAACGGCTGGCTACGCAGCAGCAATTTGTCGCATCGAATCAGCAGCAACTGGCCTGGCAAACGGTATTGCTGGTGGTGCTTACTTTAGTGCTGGTGCTATGGGCATCGGGGCGCATTGCCGCACCGGTGCGCAAACTGGATCAGATGATCCGCGCTATTGGCGCACCTCAGCATCAGTTTCCTGATGAAAAGCTCCGCGGCCCGCGTGAGCTGACCGAGCTGGGTGAGCAACTTCGTTGGCTCAGTGCCCGCTTACAAAAACTGGAAGCTCTGCGGCTGGTATTATTACGGCACGCCTCACATGAGTTAAAAACGCCCCTCTCCAGCATTCGCGAAGGTTGTGCACTGTTAAGTGAGCAATTAGTCGGGCCGTTAAATGCCAAACAGCAGGAAGTGGTAAGCTTACTTAATGGCAGTGCTGATAGGTTAAGTGTGTTGACTGAGCAGTTGCTGGATTATAATCGGCTGTTACAGCAGGCCGAGCCAGATTTAAAGCAGTTGTTACCACAGGCGTTGATTAAGCAATGCATTAATGAACATGCGCTGTCGCTACAGCAGCGGCAGCAAGACGTGCGGCTTAACTGCCAGCTTACTGCACTGGTGACCGATGAAACCCTGTTCCGGCGTATTTTGGATAACCTGATCAACAATGCCCAGGCCTATGGCGCCGAAGGCAGCCCGGTGTGGATTAACCTGTACCGTAAAGAGCAAAATATTATGCTGGATGTAGCCAATAACGGTACAACCATCCCCACTGCGCTGCGGCATAAATTATTTGAACCCTTTATGCGCGGTTCTACCCCAAGATTTGATGCAGTGCAAGGCTCAGGGCTGGGGTTGTCAATAGTGGCAGATTGCGCCAGATTACTGGGCGGCCACGCCGATATCGTAGACGTAGTGTTTGCCGATGTCTGTATCCGGGTGGTATTGCCCGAATTAGAGGAAAAAAAATGAAAAAGCAGCTGATCGTGTTAATAAGCATGCTGAGTATTAGTGGCTGCCAGCTGTTGCAAAGCAGTGCTCCTGTCACGGTGGAGCCGGTGATCAACGAGCAGGTGGCAGAAGTCGAAGTAGAAATAGTTGAGCCAGAGCCGGCAAGCCTGGCGCTAACAGATGACGCTGCAACGCTGCAAGCCTGGGTGCAATACCGGGCATTGTTACTGACAGAGCGGCGCAGCGAGGGCGAAACCTTGCTGGCAATGGATGAGCCCGATCCGGTAGCCCGGCTGCAGCGCATGATGTGGCAATTACACCCTGATACACCTTATTTAACCCGGTTACGGATGCAAATGCAGTTGCCGGAGCAACTAAACAGCTTGCCAGCCAATCTGGCTGCGTTACTCAGTTGGGATTTAGCCTTTAATCAAAAGTTACTGGAAGCCGAATCGGCGGTCAGTGCATTAACCCGGCTTAATGCTCAGCAACATGATGCCATTGAGCGACTGCAAAAAAGTAACCGCGAGCTGCAAAAAAAGATTGATGCACTCACGCAAATTGAAGCCCAGTTAAATAAAAGTGTGCAAGAGGACAATAATGGCCAAGGCTAAATTATTGCTGGTCGATGATGACCCAAGCTTACTTCGCTTACTCACCTTGCGCCTTGAAGGCGAGGGTTATCAGGTATTCAGTGCCGGGAGTGCCGAAGCCGCGCTGACTTTGCTCAGCAAACAAAGTGTCGACGTGGTGCTAAGCGATTTACGGATGCCGGGCTTGGATGGTATGAGCCTGTTTGACGAAATCGCTAAGCGTTATCAGGGCTTACCTGTAGTGCTGATGACCGCGCACGGTTCAATTCCGGAAGCCGTTGCGGCCACGCAGCGCGGGGTCTTTGGTTTTCTCACCAAGCCACTGAATAACGCAGAGCTGCGCGACATTTTAAAACAGGCAGTGCACCAGTCTCTGCCGGAACAATCCGGCTGGCGCGAGGCCATTATTAGTCGTAGCCCCTTAATGGCGGAAGTGCTGGAACAGGCCTACAGGGTTGCACAGCGCGATGTCAGTGTATTAATCAGTGGTGCCAGTGGTACCGGTAAGGAATTATTAGCTCAGGCCATTCATCAGGCCAGCCCGCGGGCTAAAAAGCCTTTTGTTGCCATTAATTGCGGCGCCTTACCCGAGCATTTACTGGAGTCAGAATTATTTGGTCATAGCAAGGGCGCTTTTACCGGGGCGGTGACTGAACATAATGGCTTATTTAAAGCAGCCGATGGCGGCACCCTGTTTTTAGATGAAATTGGCGATATGCCATTAGCACTGCAGGTAAAGTTGCTACGGGTATTGCAGGAGCGGCAAATCCGCCCGGTGGGCAGCAGTAAAACCATGGCTATTAACGTGCGGGTGTTATCGGCTACCCATCGCGATTTACAACAGGCGATGGCCGAGGGCAGTTTTCGGGAAGATTTATATTACCGGCTCAATGTGGTCAATCTGGTGCTGCCCAGCCTGGAACAACGCCCAGAAGATATTCCGTTGCTGGCCCGCCATGTACTCATGCAAAGCGCCGAGCGGCATCAGGTGAAGGTTACCCGTTTTTCGGATGATGCTTTGCAGTTGCTGGCCACGGCGAAATGGCCGGGTAATGTGCGACAGTTAGTGAATGTGGTAGAGCAATGTGTAGCACTGACGCAAAGTCCGGTGATTAGCGCAGCGCTGATCGAACAGGCGCTGGCACAAAACAGCAGTTTTTGGCCGACCCTAACCGAAGCGCGCGACCAATTTGAGCGGCAATATCTGATAAGAGTACTGCAGATGACCGAGGGTAATGTCAGCCGGGCCGCCGAGCTGGCAGGGCGCAACCGCACGGATATGTACAAATTATTGAAAAAGCACGAGTTGACCGCGGCTGAAGTGGCCGGGCAAGATGAAACACTGGAGTAAGCTGATGAGCTGTTTTATCATGCGCCGTTACGCACAGCCTGATTTTTAAACCAGCCGAACTTTTTAGCGGAGCCTTGTAATGACTGCGGTAACCCCACCCGATGCCCACCTGATTATTGATGAACATGATCCGGCGTTAATCGAAGCAAAAATTATCAGTGAAACGGCTAAAATAAGCTGGTTAGACTTACAAAAATTTTATGCTGCAGGCTCAGTGCTTAAGGTCGCGGCACAAGCCGATTTAGTTAAGGTGGCACTGGCACTGCAGCAAGATGATACCGCGAAAATTAGCCGCTGGCTGGCCAGTGCAGAGATAGGTCAACCCAGTGTCGAGCAGGCACAGCAATGGTATCAACAGCAAACGCAACTGTGGGCAGTGGTTATTGCGCCCTGGGTGTTAGTGCAACAGCGCGATTAAAGCCGGAGGACCTATGGCAACAGAATACAAAACCGTCGCCAGTTCGCAAATTACCTTATCGCAGCTGATGCTGCCGTCGCACTCTAATTTCAGTGGTAAAATTCATGGCGGCTACTTGTTGTCTTTGATGGATCAAATTGCTTTTGCCTGCGGTTCAAAATTCAGTGGTAAATATTGTGTTACTGCCTCAGTGGATAAGGTCGATTTTTTAAATCCGATAGAAGTGGGCGAGTTGGTTACTTTGCAGGCATCGGTCAATTATGTGGGCACCAGCTCTATGTTGGTAGGCATCAGGGTTGATGCGCAAAATATTCAAACTGGTCAGCTAAAGCATTGTAATTCTTCCTATTTTACTATGATAGCCAAAGATGCCAGCGGTGACACTGTCAAGGTGCCACGGCTTATTTTATCCAGCCGCGAAGAAGTGATGCGCTATTTAAAAGCCGCTAACCGGGTGGTCATGCGCCAACAGCAACCGGCGAATATCGAACCCTTTGCCGGTGACTGGCAGCAGGCGCTGCGCTATTTAACCGAGCAACACGACTGCCAGCTGGCGCTTAGCTGATGTCATAGCCATGGCCTAAAACATAACGCGCCTTGGGTAAACTGGCCCCGGGTTGCTGCGTTTGGCTGTAAAAATGTTGCCAGTGCTTAATACCACTCCAAAACGCTTCTGGCGCTGCCAAATCAGTATTTACGCCGGGCGTTAAATCAAAGCAGACACTGGAAAACAGCAGTTGGATCATTTGCGCTGAGGGCAAGGGTAGCTGCTGTAACAGCGGGTTACTGCTGTTGTCGGTACCCCAGCAAAACCCCAGCCAGGGCAATAACAAGGCCAGCGCATCCACTGCGGCTCTGTTATGTTGAAACTGCTGCAATGCGCTGATGGTGTCTTGCTCGGCGACTGGGATGGCCAGCAATGCCAGGTTGGGCATGCTATCGGCATCAGGCAATTTACTCAAGGTGCTTTGCACTACGCCGTTGCGCAGCGGGGCAAAGCTGGCGGTGGCGGGCTGCAAAAGCGGAATATGATAAAAGCTGTGCAGGCTGTTTTTTTTGGTTTGCAGTAACAGGCAATCTGACCAATATGACGGTAGCATATCGGCTCTGAAATGCGACTGGGCCACCCGCAACCGGAATGACGCCACATCAGTACTGCCGGTAAGTAACACAAAACTCCATGCGCTTAAGTCGCTGAGTTTAAAGTCGGCCAGCGCCCGGTTAACCCAGGCGGCATTGCGCTCTTTAGCGTTGCGGTCAAAGGCTTTGATATCCCCTTTTTTACTGCGGTTACTGGATAAGGTTTGCTTAATCATAATGGCTTCTCACTGGGCTGAGTGTAATTTATAAGGACCATAGCTATCGCTGTGTTGCTGCCGGATACGGGCATCGGCATCGGTGCAGACATACTGCACGCTAAACTCCAGCATGCCGGGACATTGCTGAAACTGCAGCATGGCAACGTGGTCACCTTTTTGCCGGTGTTTAATGTCGAAGGTTAAATCGGCCAGTTTAAAATCGGAGGGTACTGCAGCCGCTTCCGGGTGGCGGGGAAAGGGCTGGCGTTTAAACAGATTACGCAAGCTACTTAGCTGATCGGCGCCAATGGTGGCCACTAAGCGTGACGGCGAGGCTATCACCTCATAAAACAGTACCTTGCCTTGAGTATTCTTGCCCTCGACGATACGGCCCCAATGCACATCGCCGGTAAGATAAATCACCGGTATCTGGGCCCGGATCAAGGTTTCAACCGCGGATTTTAGCAGAGTAAAATCGTCAAAGTTGGGCAGTTCCATATCGGCCACTTTACTTTTCAGCCAGCCATTTTTACTCATTAACAGTGCCTGACCCGAGCTTAACACGCCAATACAAGGCTGACCGGCCTGTTGTGCTGCCAGTAAATCATTTTGCCACTGCGACAGCGCCGTGCGGCAAGCCGGGCTAAGCATATTTTTGCTGCTGCGCTCGGTGCGGCTATCGAGCAATAATATCGATAGCGGTGCAATATCCAGCCGTTGCCAACCACGTTGCATATCGGGGGTGGCTTGATATTGCTGAAATAAGGTGCCGGCCAGTTGCTGCCAATTGCGCCTGTCAGCGGCTTTGTGGGTATTGAGCAGTTGCGCCTGAAACAACGGGTAATTATTCCAGAACTCATGATCATCAGGCAGGCTTACCACCGGCGCCATTTGTAACAGTTGGCCAAGGCTAGGCTGGGCGCTATGGCTAAACCAGCTTTGTAAATACTTATGGCCGAAGCGCTGTGCTAACGCCTGGCGTGCTTTAGGCAGGTTTTCCAGTGAGGGTAAATCCAGATACACCTGATCACCGGCGAGCAGGGTTAAGTCTGGTTGCAGCTTTTGCTGGGCAATAATCTGGCTTAGCGCTGAGGCTTTGTCGTTGGGCTGATAATAACAAGAGGCCAAGAGCAGCCGAAATGGGCTATCAGGTTTACTGGGCAAAGCGCGCGGCAGTGGTTTATGGCGCAAGGTGGTGCTAAGTATGGTGCTGCTATGCAGATTGGCCGCATCCGGCGCGCCGGCGCTGACAGTTAATGGCAGCGCAGGGGTGTCTGCTGCCGTCTGCGGCCAGTCAACGCTATATAAAGCGCGATGATTCAGCGGCCGCTGCTGCGCATCCAACACTTGATCCCCCATAGGACTGAACGGGCTGTGTAGCGTTGCAGTAACCGGCTGTTGATAAATACGAAAACTGATGGGTGGCGGCGTGGCCGTGCCATAAATGCCTACCCAAATCAGGCAGGCATGCTGGCTATCGGCCAGGCTATAAGCAAAAAGTTGCACCGGCAGCGGCTCTTAGTCAGTTGAACGATGCCCTTGAGTATAGTTAAAAGCCGCTAGTCTGCCAGTGAGGTCAAACAGTTCGGTTAATAACCAGCAGCCTGGCCATCCTTGCGCGATTCTGACGCGCCAATCCAGGTGCCGTTTTCATGGTCTTTCATAATGGCCTGATAACCCCCATAGCCACCTAAGCCATAACGCACGTTGTGGCCCATCTTCATCAGCTCGCGCACAGTCTGGTAAGGTACACCGCGCTCTACTTCAATATAACCGCCGTTAGTCAGATACATGTCCTGGCCATCAGTTGGCTCAGTGCTGCCTAAATGCTGCCAGCGTGCGGCATCACCGGCTTCTTGCAGGTTCATGCCGTAATCGACCATATTGACCAGAATTTGCACATGGCCTTGCGGCTGCATAGCGCCGCCCATCACACCATAGCTGATCAGCGGTTTGCCCTCTTTAGTGACAAATGCCGGAATAATAGTGTTAAAAGGCCGCTTGCCCGGCTCATAGACATTGGCGTGGTTTTTATCCATAGAAAACATCTGGCCGCGATCCTGAAACACAAAACCCAGCCCGGGCACCACGACGCCCGAGCCCATGCCGCGGTAATTACTTTGGATCAGTGACACCATATTGCCGTCTTTATCTGCGGTGGTCATATAAATAGTATCGCCTTCATACAGATGCGGGTTACCGGCATCTACCCGCTGCGCTGCCCGCTCGCCAATCAGTTTGGCGCGTTCAGCACCATATTCGGCAGAAATTAATCCGGCAATCGGCTGATGACCAAAATCACTGTCGGCATAAAATTTAGCGCGATCTTCAAACGCCAGTTTTTTCGCTTCTACCAGGGTATGAATGCTCTGCGCACTGTTAAAGCCCATGGCAGCTAAATCGAAATTTTTCAGAATTTGCAGCATTTGCAAGGCGGCAATACCCTGGCCATTAGGCGGTAATTCCCAGAGGGTATAGCCTTTATACTCTACTCCTACCGGCTCTACCCAGGTTGAGCGATGGTTCGCAAAGTCGGCAAAGCGTAAGTAGCCGCCTTGCTCGCGCATAAAGCGGTCAATTTGTACCGTTAATTCACCGCGGTAAAAGGCATCGCGGCCATCTTTTGCCAGTGCTTTTAAGGTATTGGCCAGCGCCGGGTTTTTAAATATTTCGCCTTTGCGTGGTACCCGGCCATCCAGAGTAAAGGTACCCACAAAGTCACCCGGTTGTGGGCTTAGCAGCGGCACAGAGCGGTTCCAGTAATAGGCAATCAGCTCGGTGACCGGAAAGCCTTTTTCGGCATAATTAATGGTCGGCTGCAAAATAGTGGCCATCGGCAGCTGGCCAAATTTGCCATGCAGTTCAAACCAGGCATCCACGGTGCCGGGTACACTAATGGGTAACATGCCATGCGGCGGCAAATCGTGGCGGCCCAGTTTCTCCAGCTCGTGCGCCAGCATGTCATAGCTTAGGCTCAGCGGTGAGCGGCCAGAGCCATTAATACCATGCAGTTTCTGGCTCTTGGCATCCCAGACAATGGCGTATAAATCGCCACCAATACCATTACCGGTCGGTTCCATCAGGCCCAGCGCGGCATTGGCCGCAATAGCGGCATCAATGGCATTACCCCCTTGTTTCATGATATCCAGCGCAATTTGGGTCGCCAGCGGGTGGCTGGTTGCGGCCATCGCTTCGGTGGCAATCACTTCAGAGCGGCTGGCAAAGTCGGCGCCGGTAATGCGGTCAAACGCCATTGCACTGCTACACAGCAGGCCCAGACTACAACAGAAAAAGGATAAAGATTTCATAAAAAGCTCATAAGGCAAAGTGTGGCTAAAAACTAACCCAGTCTGCTACGGATTACCATTGCTAACTAGACCAGTGGGGCGTTGTTGGCGTTAAAAGGGTGGGCCTGCCAATCTTGCTGGCGGCTTTGTTTAACTAAATAGCATGCTGCTGCAGGGCCGCGCGAATGTCGGGGCTGAGCGCTTTGGTGGTTTGGCTTTGATAGTCAAACTGCACCATCACTGCGGTGCCTGATACGCATTTAATGCCGTTTTGCCAGGCTTCCTGATAGACATCAAAAGAGCTACCACCTAAGCGGCTGATCTGGGTAAGGATTTCAACGTTTTCGCCGTACTGGGTCTGCGCATGAAACTCCAATGTCACCTTAGCAATAATCAGTGGCCATTGTGTTACATTTAAATCTGGGGTAAAAATCCTGAACACGGGCGTGCGACACGCCTCAAACCACACCGCAAATACGGTGTTATTAATGTGACCCAGCGCGTCTGTCTCTGAAAAGCGCGGCTCAATAACTTGTGTAAACATAACCTGGACAACCTGATGACGGATTTTATAGAGGTATACGATAATGCGTTAAGCCCGGCCTTTTGCCAAGCGCTGATCGCCCAGTTTGACCAAAGCCCGCATACTCAGCCTGGTCGCACCGGTGCTGGCGTGGATACCAGCAAAAAAATCAGTACCGATTTATATTTAAATGAACATGCCGACTACCAGGCGGCGTTGCAGCAGATTATTGAGGTGACCAGCCATTATGCGGCCGAGTACTTTAAAAAGTACCACTTTGCTTTGATTGCGCCTGTGGGCATTACTATTCCACACCCGCATAGTGGCCAGCCCCTCCCTATTACCCATGATAATTACGCGGAATTTGGTGCCCCCAAGGCCGCCGATTTTATGCGCACCTTATACCGCTTAGGGCCTATTCAGGCGCAAAAATATCAGGCGGGTAAGGGCAATTACAATTACTGGCATTGCGAAGTCTACCCACAGTTACCACAAAACGAACCGCTGCACCGCACCTTGTTATTTATGTTCTATTTAAATGACGTGGCTGAGGGCGGCCAAACCGAATTTTATTATCAAAATAAAGCCATCACGCCGAAAACCGGCCGCATGGTCATCGCCCCGGCTTATTTTACCCACACCCACCGCGGCTGTACGCCGGTCAGCAATGATAAATATATCTTAACCAGCTGGATTTTATTTAACCGTGCCGAGCAGTTGTACGGGGCAAGCCAATAAAAAATACTCAAATCTAAATGAGAATAGTTGCTATTAGTATTATTGCCTGCTAAGCTGCCGGCCATTATCTACTGATAACTATTCTCATTTAGGAGTTGTGTATGTCGTGCTCTGTTGTCTTTCGGCCCAGCTTACTGGCCAGAGCTGTTACCCTTGCTTTAATGCCTTTTACCTTACTAGCCGAGCAGACCGCTGCGGCGCCAGAGTCTGCTGCCAAGGCAGAGGCGTTAATGCCGAACATAGAAGTGATCCGGGTCAACGGCCAGCAACTCAGCCATGCCTATGATGAAACCGGTACTGTGGTGTTAATTAACCAAGCGCAGATTGAGCAAATTCAGCCGTTGTCGATAGAAGATGTGCTGCGCCGGGTGCCGGGCATTAATATTAAAGGTGAAGAAGAAACCTCGATAGTGGCTAACTTTGGCCTGCGTGGTTTGTCTGCCAGTGAGTCAAAATCTTTAGTATTAGAAGATGGTGTGCCGGTTGCGCCAGGTTTGTTTATTGGTAATGACCGCTACTTCAGCCCGCGTATCCAACGGATGCAAGGCATTGAAATTTTAAAAGGTTCAGCGTCGTTGCGCTATGGCCCTTCTACCATAGGTGGTGTGGTTAACTTTAAAACCAAAACACCGGATGACGGCGTGCAACTGTCTGGCCGGCTGGGTTCGTTTAATCTGCAGGAAGTGAATCTGGAAGCCGGTGGCCGCAATACCTCAGGAGATGCCTTTGCCGGCGTAGTGGTAACCCATGCAAAAAGCGATGGCTTTATGGATAAAGGTTATGAAATGACCGATATCATGGTCAAAGCCGGCACGGCCATTGGCGCTAACCAAAAGGTGGGTGTGAAGTTGTCGTTTCATGAGAATGACGCCAATATCTCTTACCGCGGCCTGCTGTTAAACGATTATCTGGCAGGTGAGCGCTACAACCCGGCACCTGATGATTGGTATCTGACCGACAGAGTGGCTTTTGATGTTAATCATCAATGGCAGTTGAGTGACACCACGTCACTGAAGACCGTGGTGTACTGGAGTGATGTCACCCGGGATTACTGGCGCTATGGCGTCAATACTGCCGCTTCAAATGCTGCCGGGCGTTGGGTCTATACCGATGCATTGACTGGCAATAACCGCAGTTTTGAGCGTTATGGTATAGAAAGCCGCTTAAGTGTCAGCCAGTCGCTGTTTGGGCTGGACGCCACCAGCGAATTTGGTGTACGCCTGATGCGTGAGCAGTCAGACGATCAGCAAATTGCCACTACCCGCGCCGCCGATCGTACTGGCATTAATCAGCGCCATATTAACGACTCGGCCGACAGCGTGGCAGGCTATGTGCAAAGCCGGCTACAGGTCACCGAACAATTCGCGGTAACCCCTGGCCTGCGGGTAGAGAGTTATCAGCAACAGCGGATTATTCTTAGCAATGAGGGCGACTCTGCCACGACCAGCAATGCCGAATGGTTACCTGGTGTTGGTGTGACTTATGAGTTGAGCGACGCCGCTCAGTTATATGGTGGTGTGTACCTGGCGTTTTCACCAGCCAGTAATGGCGTTGCCCTGGATGGACTAGTGGATCAGCAATTAGATGGCGAACGCGCTACCAACTATGAGCTGGGGTTGCGTGGCACCGCAGGCGCAGTTAACTATGAAATTGCTGCTTTTCATATGGATTTCAGCAATCAGGTGGTGACAGGAAACAGTGATCCTAACCTGTCGCAATCTAATGCCGGTAAAACCAGTCACAGCGGTATGGAGCTGGCCGTCGCTTACCCGTTAGTTGCCGGCTTTAGCATTGACAGTAATCTGACCTGGATCCCGACCTCTGAATTTCAAACCGGTGTGAATAAGGGGAATCGTTTACCTTATGCACCTAAATTGCTGGCTAATCTGGCGCTTAATTATCAGGCAGAACAACTCAGTGCCGCCTTAAGCATGCATCACCGTGGTGAGCAGTTTGGTACGCCAAATAATGTAGAGGCGATACCTACGGGGGCGGCTGGTGGGATCTGGGGCGGCTTATTGCCAGCCTATACCGTGTTTGATATCACCGCTCAGTATAAAGTGAGTGAGCCCTTTACTTTGTTTGCCTCAGTGAAAAATCTGGCCGACAAACAGTATATTGCCAGCTTACGCCAGGGCATTTACGTTGGCCCTGAGCGCACCTTTGAAGCAGGATTCCGTTATCGCTTTTAAGCATGAAAGTAATGGGCTGTGCCACTTCGCTGCGTCAGGAAGTGGCCGCCAGGATCATTTTCAGGTGCGGAATATCATCTTCGAGGTAGGGTTCACTGGCCGGGTTGAAGCCACAATCCTGATAAAATTGTTGCAGGTAGCATTGTGCAGAAATATGGATATCCGTCGCTGGCCACAGTTGCTGACATACCTGCAGCGTTTTATCTACCAGAACCCGACCAAGGCCAAGGCGACGTGCTGTTTGCGATACACAGACCCGGCCAATACCGGGGAAACCCTCAAAGCTGACATTGGGCGCCAGTACCCTGGCATAGGCAATCACCTTATCGCCTTTTTTTAGAATAATATGGCGAGTGAGCGGATGTAAGTCTTTATCGTCCAGCTCGGGGTAGGGGCAATGTTGTTCAACCACAAATACATCTACCCGTAGTTGTAACAAAGAATACAGTGTCAGGGTGTCTAGTTCGGCAAAGGTTTGAACTTGCCATTGCATAGTCTGGTTTCCTGTTAATCAAGCGCATTCGCACTATAGCAGAGCCAGTACCGGCTTCGCCAGCCCTTAACTATGCTGCTTTTTACCCGCTTGTAGCGCAGTGTCTTGATAATAACACCAGGCATGGTGTTGTTGTTTGCTCAGATACATCGCCTGATCGGCTTGTTGCAGTAGCTCTTCGGCAGTGACCGGGTTGGTACGGTTAAACACACTGATGCCGATACTGCAACTCAGCTGCAGCGGCGTTGGCAGACCCAGCTGATAAGGCTGGCTCAGACTTTGGCTGATACGCTCTACAGTGGTATTCAGTTCTGACTGCTGTTGGATGTGAGATAAAATCACCACAAACTCATCGCCTGCCAGTCTGGCAGCAAAATCGGTATTACGAATGGCCTGTTGTAAGCGTGTGGCGACCTGTATCAGTAACTTATCACCGATATCGTGTCCACAGCTATCATTAAGCTGCTTAAAGTGGTTTAAGTCAAAAAACATTAATGCCAGTTGTTGCTGTTGGCTGCGGCATTGCAGCAGTCGCTGTTTTAATTCGGCATTAAAATAACGACGATTTGGCAACTGAGTCAGGCTATCGTGGTTGGCCACTTGTTTTAAAGCACTAAAGCGCCAGATTAACCACCAAAGTAATAACAAAATTAGAACTGCACTGAGGATGGCATACAACCATTTAGCTAAGGAACTAAAATACCATGGTGCGCTAAGAGTCAGTTGAATATCCGTACTGTGCGGGTTCCACACGCCTTCAGCGTTGGTCGAGCGTACTTTTAGCTGGTAGCTACCATAGGGCAGCCGACTCAGGCTGAGTTGGTTACTTAACATCGGCTGCCAATCGTTCAATAAAGGGGTTAATTGATACTGATAATGAATGCGCTCCGGGTTTAAATACTCCAGCGCTGAAAACTGAAACGCATAATAGCTGGCATCAGAGGGTATAATTAGCTGATTATCGTGCACCACCACCCGGTCGGTCATGATTTGGGCGGAAGTTAAATGCACCTTGGGGAATTCATGCTGCTGTGGTAGTGCTCTGGCATCAAAGAAAATAATACCCTGATTGCCGCCAAAGGCCAGTATAGAACCAGTCTGACGCAAGGTGGCATTGGCATGAAATTCCATATCTAACCAATGCAAATGCCGGGATAAGCGCCGAATGCTCAGTGTGTCGGGGTCAAGCTGGCTTAGTGTTTTCATACCCGTGACCCATACCTGGCCTGCCGTGTCGAGCGCTAGTGAGCGTAACTGATTCTCAGCTAAACCATCGCGCTGTGTCAGTTGCTGAACTAAATGCCACTCAGTACTGTGTTGCTGCAATATCAGCAAGCCATTATCCTGGGTGGTTGCCCATATTTGCTCGCCCACTGCCAGTAAGCTGGTGACGTGCAGTGCCTGCGCGGCCAGCTTTGGCAGCCAAAGCGTCAGGGGCAGCAACTGATCATCGGCTAATTGAAACAGGCCATTGTCCGTGGCAAGCAAATAACCTTGCTGCACTGGCAGCATATCGGTAATGTACTCAACACCATCAAGCTGTTTATGCTGAACATATTGTTGGCTGCTCAGATCGTAAACGGCAAAATAGCTGTCATAGTAACCTATTAACAATTGTTGTTGATGTTGCCGCAGGCTATAAGCAGGCGTCGGCAGATTCGTTTGCTGCCGGGGCGGTGCCGGCCATCTGCGCACCGCGGCAGTGTCGGTATTAAAGGCCAGTAAGCCTTCATTGGTCGCCAGCAGCAGCTCATCATCCAGTGGTTGCATACTCCAGATCACCGTGCGCGGCAGCAGACCGGCGTGTTCACTGCTGTGATATACCTGCAGCTGATGGCGGCTTAGATCAAACTTATTTAAGCCATTTTCACTGCCAAACCATAGCTGATCACCATGCTGCGCCATAGACCAGACGTGCTTATCACTGATTTGCTGGTATTCACCCAGGTGCCGTATGGCTTGATCAGCCAGATTGGTTACCGCCAGCCCGTTAGTGGTGGCCATCCATAACTGTTGTTGTTTATCTACTAGCAACTGGCTGATGTTATTATGTGGCAGGCTATATTGAATTTGCGCATGGTGCTGGTAATGCTGCAGGCTGCCATCGATTAGAGATAAGCGGCTGATACCATCAAAGAAGTAGCCCAACCATAATTGCTGATCATGTTGCACCAGACTCCATATGCTGTTGCCGGACAGTTGATCACGCCGCAACCATTGTTGTAGTACCTGCTGCTGAGCTGGATCGAACAGCAGCAGGCCATCACGATCCGTGGCGATATAAAAATGCTTATCGACGATAATGGCATCAAAGATCCGTTGTTGGCGAACTTCTATATCCGCAGTACCCTTAAGGGGTACGTGGGTAAGTTGCGGTGTAACGTCGGCTAAGTCCAGTACAAACAAGCCCTGTTTAGTACCTAGCCACAATTGGCCGGCAAAACCAAGCATCACTTTAACTTCAAGCTCAGCACCATAGTGCACTGCCTTAACACCATGAGGACTATTATCATCAGCTGTCAGCTGAAACAAACCTTTATCAGTCCCGGCCCACAAGCCCAGTAGCGGGTGCTGAAACAAGCTTAAGATAGTGGGCGCCTGCGCGGCTAAAGGGATATGTTGGAACTGCTGGCGGTAATCATCAAATAAAAATAGGCCACGGGCTGTACCAACCCATAAGCGTTGCTGTTGATCTTCGACTAAGCTCAGCACGTCATTGCTAATCAGGCCCGTTTCTGTGCTGATATGCATATTGTTAAAACGCTGGCCGTCAAAGCGGCTAAGGCCACCCTTACTGCCCAGCCAGATAAAGCCATCCTGCCGTTGCAGTATAGTGTTGATATAAGCGGATGGCAGGCCATCGCGAACGGAAAACCGGCGCAGGTGTAATTCACTGTCGGCCAGCTGCAGGCTGTCGGCAAGCACATTGAACATCAATAAACTGCTAAGCAATAGTGCCAGACTTATTTTCATTGCTGTTGAATGCCAGGGTAAGTGTTGTTTCACCATAGCAAACACAGCGCGGATATTCAAAGATATCAGTGTGATTACCTAATATAAAATGATAGGGTTAATTTGTTGTTTTTAAAATAAAACAACAGATTAACTTGTTGCCGTGACTTAGAGCGCAGCGGCGTGCGTACCGGTGCTCAGCTTAAGCGGTCGGCGCCATAAGTAGCGCCCAAACTGCCACAATAGGTAAAGGGACAGCAGTGGAAATAATAGCGTTTGCAGCGTATACACCACAATCAGCTGTACAAAGCGTTCTACCATATTATCGGAAAACAGCTTAACTGCACTGATAATATCGCTGGTTTTACCGCTGGTTTGGCGTACCCAATTCAGCAGACCGCTGCCGTCAGTGTCTGTTTGCTGCTCAACATTGGCTAATTGTGCTGTAACCAGATTCAGCTCAGTTTGAGCGGCAATCCGCTGCGGCGTCAGTAATTGCTGTGATAGCAAATCAGTACTGTAGGCTAACAAGGGAATGCCAAGTCGCACCAGCAACAAAATCCAGAGACTGTTTCGGCAAATCAGCAAGGCTTTGCTGCGCCAGTAGTGTGGTCCCAGTAGCCAGCATAAACCAGCAGCAATGCTAACAAAGCCAAAAATCTGCAAGGCGAGTATTTTGCCAAACTCCAGCAAAATCAGCTGAATACCAACAGAGGTCATGGCCAGTACCATTAAATCGGCATACCGTACCGCCATATCCTGTAATGGCTTGAGTAACTGGCCGGGCTTAACACTGGCTACACCCACACCCACTTCAGCTTCAGACATAAAGGCGACACCGCGGTCGATTAACCGTGCCGTAGCAAAGGAACTACTGGCCAGTAGCAGGCTGCGTTTCAGTGCCTGTTCGGCCCGCTGATCTAAAGGTGCAAGTGCAGGATTAAACAACTGCTGTTGCACCAGACCGCTGTATAGCCCCAGCCCCATAGCCAGTAACAGCACTATGCTCAACAGTCGGCGGCGCCAATCCTGGTAAAAAGTGCGATGCTCCAGCGTCATAAGGCTCCTGTCAGCGTTTTTTCGGGATCCAGGCCCAGGTCATCTCGGCGTTAACCGGCGCTATTGCCGCGCTATCGGTAATGGTCACTGCTACAGTTACCTCACCCTTATCATCGTTATGCATGGCGGCAATTTGGGCGTCGGTCAGCGTGGCTACAGCCATTAAATCACCAGTGGAGCGTTTAATATAGTCAATTTTCATTTGCTTCAGAAGCGGCAGCTTGCTGTCGGGCAAGTGGATACCGACTAAAAAGCCGGTGGCCGACTCGGCCAATAAACCGGTGGCGGCAGCATGCACGGAGCCGATATGGTTCTGCGCCTTTTTACGGTTTTTAAGCCTTAATACCGAGCGCGCGCCTTTTAACTCCAGTACTTCTACCCCGGCAGTTCCGGCAAATTTAATTACCCTGCCAAATACAGTGCTCAGGGCAAAGGCTTGTAATGCCTGTGGCAGTTTATAGCACCGAGTGACAATACGCTGTAATTTGTTCGGTTTAGTTTGAATGTGCAGAGGATAGTTGCTTTGATTCATAGTGGTCTGACCTGGTTAGGGGTTAGACCACTATGCCAAGCGCCGCAGACAATAGCAAGTGGCCTAAAGTGTGATTAACCAATGCCTGCTAAAAAATATTTGAGGACAAATAACGATCGCCACGGTCACAAATAATGGCCACTATTACCGCATTGTCATGTTGCTCGGCCAGTTTTATTGCAGCGTGCAGTGAACCACCAGAGCTGACACCGGCAAAGATGCCTTCTTCACGCGCCAAACGGCGCATGGCGTTTAGCGCATCGTCTTGGCTGATATCCATAATCTGATCAACCCGGGTTTTATCAAAAAAGCCAGGCAGGTAAGCTTCAGGCCAGCGGCGAATGCCCGGAATGCTGGTGCCTTCTGCCGGTTGCAGGCCAATGATTTGAATGGCGGGGTTTTGCTGTTTTAAATAACGTGACACGCCCATTATGGTGCCGGTAGTGCCCATACTGCTAACAAAATGCGTCACCTGCTGCTGGCTTTGCTGCCAAATTTCTGGCCCGGTACTGGCATAATGCGCTGCCGGGTTGTCAGGGTTATTAAACTGATCCAGCACTATGCCTTTACCCTCGGCTTGCATTTGCAGTGCTAAATCGCGGGCGCCCTCCATGCCTTGCTCTTTGGTCACTAAAATCAGCTCAGCGCCATAGGCGCGCATCGAACTTTTGCGCTCTTCGGTGGCGTTATCTGGCATTATAAGCGTCATCGCATAGCCTTTAATCGCCGCTGCCATGGCCAGCGCTATGCCGGTATTGCCACTGGTCGCTTCAATAATGCGATCGCCGGGTTTGATATCGCCACGCAGTTCGGCTTGTACAATCATATTCAGCGCCGGGCGGTCTTTAACCGAGCCTGCCGGGTTATCCCCCTCCAGCTTTAGCAATACGATACTGTTTGTATGGGCTGCCATCCGCTGCAATTTTACCAGCCGGGTATTGCCAACCGCATGCTCAATAGTGAGAAATGTCATGATAAACCGCCAGAGTAATTACTTCAAAGTGGCGCCTAGTTTAGCCCAAAGCAGCTGGCTTGTTAATTGTTAAGCGTTAGCTTAATAAACAAGCTATATTAGCAAGCCAGTCTATGTAATGGGTTAATGTCATATTTAACATGCTGAGATCTGGTTCAGTTTTATGTGACAGGGGAGGTGTGATGTTAATAGTCAATCATCAGCGGCGCGGCATGCCATTAAAGCTTTTTTTTACCGCTCCCCTGTTAGCGCTGTTTATTTTTATAGCAGGCTCAATTGGCTTTATTGCCTACCTGAGCAGTCAACATGCTGCGGCTCAATTCAGTCAGAAACTGGCTTTTCAAATTACCCAGCGTACCAACGAGCAAATCGCTCTGTTAGTGAGTGAACCCAAAACGATTATCCAAAATGCGGTACATGCCTTCCAACATGGTATGGTGGATCGGGATACAGAAACTGACATCGTTAAATATTTGCTGATGCAAATGCATTATTCGCCATACTTAACCTTCGTTTCTTTAGGGCGGAACAATGGCCAGTATGTCGCGGTTAACCGGGACCATAAATCCGGTGAGCTATCCTTACTGAGCTCTTTGAACAACTCTGACCTTATCAGAAGCCGATATCATATCCAGCCAAATGGTGAACCCGGCGATGTCCTGGAACAATTGGATAGGTATGATGCCAGCGAACGCCCCTGGTTTACGCATGCCAAGATGACAGGAGTCATCAATTGGTATCCTGTTTATCAATATGCATTGGCTGAAGGCTTTGGTGTAGGCTTGTCGGCGCCATTATATGACGATAAAGGTCAATTAGAGGCAGTCATAGCAGTTGATTTTAGCTTGTCTCTTATAAGCTATTATTTGCAATCATTACAATTAGATACAGGTGCCACAGTATTTGTTATTGGTCCGGAGGGCAATATTGTGGTGGCATCAAAAGCCGAATCAGATGATGCCTCTGATGATATGAATACGCTTATCCAGGCATCTCAGAGTAATAACCCGCTGATACAGGCATCTGCTACTGAGTTAGCTCATTTTTCAGCTAATGGCATGCATCGTTTTGAACATAATGGCCAGTTCTATTCACTTAATGTCACTGAGTACAGTGACCAAGCTGGGTTAAGTTTTAAAACGGTGGTGTTACTACCCCAGCGAGAGTTGTTGAGTTTTTTAAATCAGTATTTATACAATGCATTGTGGATGATGCTGTTGGCGGTAGCCTTAGGCGCAATGCTTACGTTGCTGCTCAGCCGGCGTCTGGTTAAACCGATAGAAGCGTTACATCGCAGTGCTGATCAGCTTGCTATAGGCAATCAAGTTCCAGAAAAATTGCCTGAATCCGAAATATTTGAACTCAATGGTCTCGTTCAATCCTTTGAATTGATGGCAGCCAAGATTGCTGCGTCTTTTTCGCAACTTCAGTTTAAAGCCGAGCAAGATGCAGCCAGCTTGTATCGTTTATCTATGGATGCACTGGAACACCAGCAACGAACCGAACGTCAGCGAAGTGCATTAGCACAACTGGTATTAGATGATGCTGTCGCCAAAGGGGATGAACAAGCATTTTCGCGCAGCCTGACACAGATCACGGCCAATGCTATCCAATGCCAACGAGTCAGTGTTTGGTTACTGTCTGCTGCTGGGAATGAAATGCGCTGTATCGCACTGTACCAAGAACAGCTTTTGCCATTGCAGGATTATGTCCGGTTAAAACGAGACGACTATCCAGATTATTTTGCTGCCATCACTCAACATGGCTGGATTTGTGCTAACGATGCACTGACCAATAGTGCTACCCGTGAATTTGCAGATCATTATCTGAAACCACAGGGTATAGGAGCCATGCTGGACGCTGGTATTTTGATTGCCGGTGAGGTAGCCGGAGTGGTTTGCCTGGAGCATGTTGGTGCTGTCCGTGAGTGGCAACCTGATGAAGAAGCTTTTGTAGGTGCTGTAGCGGCAGTATTGGCTCAGGTGATTTCGATTGGTCAGCAACAGCTAGCCGAGCAGATGAGTAAAGAGCACGCAGAGCATACAGAAACCATATTAAATAGTGTGGTTGATGGCATTATTACTATGGACAGCGAAGGGGTCATCATCAGCCTGAATCCTGCTGCATTAAAATTGTTTGGTGGAGCAGCGCTTGACTATATTGGCCGCCATGCCAGTACCTTGCTAAGTGCTATTCTTTCAGCGACTGATCATCAGATAACTCAATGTTTTCCATCAGCTAGTCACCAGCCTGTTTTGGGGGTGTTAACTGAAATTGAAGCTGTTCGCGCTGATGGCAGTGACATGGCTATTGCGTTAGCACTGTCTGCGGTAACGCGGCAAGAACAGCTGGTATATATTGCCACCGTGCGGGATATTTCCGAGCATAAACGCCTGGCCCGTTTGAAAAACGAGTTTGTCTCGACGGTCAGCCATGAATTACGCACACCACTGACGTCGATTACCGGTGCCATAGGGTTGGTTAAAAGTGGTAAGTTAGGTGAATTATCAGAAAAAGCCAGCCACCTGATGACGGTAGCTTATAAAAATTGTCAAAACTTAACTTTGCTGGTGAATGATTTATTGGATTTTGAAAAAATCTCTGCGGGTAAGATGACCTATGAAATGCAAAATGAGTCTGTCTTGCCATTACTGCAGAAAGCGATTGAAGTTAATAAGATGATGGCAGCGCAAAAGGAAATTCAACTCAATTTACAGTTTCCAAATCAAGATTGCCTCATTTTTGTCGATGCTCACAGGCTAATGCAGGTATTGTCAAATTTTCTCAGTAATGCGATTAAATTCTCACCGCAAGGCTCCAGTGTAGTGCTGTGCTTAAGTATTGATGGGCAGCAAGCCCGTATTGCTGTAATCGATAAGGGGCCGGGAATTGCAGCAAACTTTTATGACAAAATTTTTCAACGGTTCTCTCAGGCTGATGCTTCAGATTCCAGGGCCATTGGTGGAACCGGTTTGGGGTTGGCGATATCAAAAGAGCTGGTTAATGCTATGCATGGGGATATCGGCTTTGAATCGGTGGAGGGCAATGGTGCCGAGTTTTATTGCTGTTTCCCGCTGATAAAAGCATAGTGCTAGCGATAAAGCCAAACATGTCTGTCTGGCGCATACTATTTTTCAGTTGTTTTTGCACCACAGCTAAGTCTGAGCAAGTTATCGCAAATCACCGCAGCAGCGATGCCGACATTCAGTGACTCAGCGTTACCAAAGGCGGGAATAGTGATTTTGCGGCTGACATACTGGCCCAGTTCAGCACTGATGCCATTGGCTTCGTTACCTAGCACAATAAAGCCACCGGCCTTGTTTAGGCTAAGCTGATGCACATTGTCGCCACCTAAATAAGCGCCATATACCGGCTGGTTGCTGCGGCTTAGTACGTCGACCAATGGCAGATAATGCAGTTGCACCCGCAAAAATGAGCCCTTAGCAGCGGCGATTACTTTGGGGTTAAAACAGTCGGCGGTGTCGGGCGAGCACAAAATATGCTCAATGCCATACCAGTCGGCGATGCGGATAATGGTGCCGAGGTTACCCGGATCATTAATGTTATCCAGCACTAAGGTCCAGC
>NZ_DAINOE010000011.1:46032-61772 GCF_036735525.1 Arsukibacterium sp.
GCTCAACCCAGACTCAACGCTGTACCATCAACTGATTTGAAATGCACCCCGGCATTATTCCAAATACGTATAATGAATCACTAAGCGGCTTAATAATAAATGGCATTTTGCCATCAGGAAACGGGACTGTATCAGCAAGATCATGATTACGATCGTATAACGTCAATCTCGCATTAATATTATCCAGCACTATGGTCCAGCTGTGTTCTGGTGCGCTAAAGAGTGGCCATTGGGGTATCTCTACCACCGCCAATGCGGCGTCATTACTGCTAAAGGTACCTACTTTTACCAACTCATCGTTGCTGCACTGTTGTAACAAGGTCGCGCGTTGAGCCACCTGACTATGCTGCTGCAAAAAGGTTTCTGTGGCAAAGAGCGCGCGCACATGAAAACCTGAAGCCAGTACTTCGAGTACCGCTTTTTCACCCTCGACAAAAAATAACTGTTCGGTTTTGCGATATTTTTTCAGATGAAGCGATTTAATCAGCTTTGCCCATTTAATACTAATCATGCTGCTGGCTTGTATCGGTAAAGAGTAAGCATATTTTAACCAGACTTTGCCACGCTGTCTGATTTAATGCGGCTAAACTAATTTTCAGTGTGGTTATGTTGACCATAACGCTGATCCCATTGTGTTAATTTTGGTGCCATTAAGCGAAACCAGAGTGGCGGGATCAGCGCTAATAACATAGAACCCAGATAGCCGGTAGGCAAATCAGGAGCATCGGGGTAGGCTTTTAGCTGATAAAACGGCAGTTGTGCCCGGGCATGATGGTGTGAGTGGCGGGTCAGGTTAAAACTGGCCCAGCTGCTAATCCGTTTGGTGCTATTCCAGCTATGGTGTGGCTTAACCGGCTCATTAATGGCTCTTTGAATGCCGTAATGTTCAATATAATTCACCACTTCTAAAATGGCTTTCGCTAACAGAGCGCAGGCAGAAAACAGCATCAACCCCGCCCAGCCTGCCAGACTATAGGCCAGCAGACAAAGCAGCACAGACATCAAGATACCACGTAAAAACCGGTTGTGAAAACTGAATAACGGTTGCTTATTTCGGGCTAAACGCTTTGCTTCAATGTGCCAGGCGCTGACATTTCCCCCCAGGGTTGAGCGGACAATATGCTGGTACACATTGCGACCACGTGGCGCGCTGGCCGGATCGCGCAAGGTAGCAACATAGCGGTGATGGCCATACACATGCTCTATGGCAAAGGCGCAATCAAAGCTAAAAGCCAGTAACCAGCGGCCGGTGAGCATCGCCGGCAGGTCGTTGGTTCGATGAGTCAGCTCATGGGCCGGCACAGTGCCCACCATAGCGATTAATAAGGCTGCCCCCAGCCACACCGGTACAAAGTGCCACCACTGATTAGCCGCACGGGCTTGCAGCGCATCATAACCGGTTAATTGCTGCACCAGCTGACCATAGCCCAGTATATCTGTGCTGGCGACACTCCACAGTATTGCCCCGAATATCACTATGATAAACAGTAACGAGCTATAGAGTAAGCCGTTAAGCAGCCAGGGCATGCGGTAATCTGGCTCAGTGTGATCATCGCCCAGCAGTACATCGCCAAACACCACTACAATTACTATGGCTAGCAGGCCCAGTGCCATCCAGGCACCACCAAGGGTAATCCCCAGCAAAAAGGGCAAGGTGAGGAAATGAAAGAGACTAAATTTGATATAGCTGATCATAGCTTTTACCACTGAACTTTAGTGACCTTAAGCTTAGCGCTTGCGTTGAACAGATAACATGGCCGCAGCAGCCAACTTCTGGTCATTTGCGGCCATATCAAGGTATTGTTGTGTCAGCTGGGTTAGACTGAGTTATCGGTTTTTATAAAGTATAGGGTTGCCATGTTTGGCCTAAACCGCACTGTTGTTACCTCTGTCACCACTAAGCAGGCTGCGCCTCAATTGGTATTGCCCGGGCATTATCTGCGTAATTTATTAGATTTAGCTCAAAGCCGCGGCGCACAGTCGCAGACCATACTGACCGCGGCAGGGCTGGCGCTGAACATGCCAGAGCAGCCCGATGCGACCCTTAGTTGGCCCCAATTTCAGGAAGTAATTAAGCTGTGCTGTGAGCAAACCAAAGAGCCTGCGCTAGGGTTATATCTGGGTAGCCAGTTAACCATCACCACCCATGGCTTGTTAGGTTTGGCCAGTATGAGCAGCCGTAATGTGCACGAAGCATTGACGCTGATTTGTAAATACGCGGCCATGCGCAGCCCGCTGCTGACGCTGAGTATGCAGCAGCAAAAGCAGCAAGTGCGGCTTAACTTAACTGAACTACAGCCTTTGGCTGAAGTACGGCATTTTGTGGTCGAGACCTTTGCCGTCGCACTGCATGCGCTGCTGAATTTTGTCTCAGGCCAGCAATATCAGCTGCAACAGGTGCAATTTGCCTTTGCCAGGCCGGCCTATAGTGAGTTATATCAGGCGTTTTTTCCCTGCCCGGTGCTGTTTGATCAGGAAGAGCATGGCTTTATTTTTGCGGCGGCGGATTTGGCGATTAGCTCGCCCTGGGCGGATAGACAAGTACAAAGCCAGCTGACGGCGCAATGCGAACAGGAACTGCAGCACTGGCAACAAAGTCAGAGTATGGCAGGATTGATCCGCTTGATGCTGGGCCGTACCAAAGGACGGATCCCAAGCATTGAGCAAGTGGCCACTGAATTTGCCCTATCCAGCCGAACCCTCCGGCGGCGGCTGGCAGAGGAAAATACCCAGTACCATCAACTGGTCGCCGACTGGCGTCAGCAGATGGCTGAGCAGTATCTGCTGACCACCGGTTTACCGGTACAGCAAATCGGTTACTTACTGGGTTATGCCGATCCCGCCAATTTCGGCCGCGCCTTTCGCCGACAATACGGCCTGTCACCGCAGCAATACCGGCTGTCGCGCAACAGCCTGGGGTCAGGCCTTGATTATTGCGCGCCAGAGCCTTGATACAGCAACTGACCATTAACCCAGGTCTGCAGTGTTTCAACCTGCCATAAATTACTGGCATCTATTGCAAAAACATCCTGATCTACCAGAATGAAATCGGCCCGGCTCCCCGGCGCTAAGGTACCCATCACCTCTTCCTGAAAAGCACCATAGGCGGCATCAACAGTAAAGGAACGCAAGGCTTCCACTAAGCTAAGGCGTTGCTCTGGCAACCAGCCGCCGACAGGTTGATTCTGCTGATCCTGCCGGGTTACTGACGCATGCAGCCCGTGAAAGGGATTCGCCAGCTCAACCGGAAAATCAGAACCACCGACCAGAATATTGCCCTGATCAGCAAAGGTGCGCCAGGCATAAGCCCCGCGTAACCTTGCCACGCCTAAACGGTCGCCAGCCATATTCATATCTGAGGTGGCATGCACTGCCTGCATTGAAGGCAGAATGTGCAGCGCTTTAAAGCGGGGAATATCTTGTGGTGAGACCACCTGAGCATGCTCTATGCGGTGGCGTCCGGCAGCTCGCGCATCAGGCGTGGTTAATTGCTCAAACCTGTCCAGCACCAATCGGTTGGCTCTGTCGCCAATGGCATGCACATTGGCCTGAAACCCTGCAGCCATAGTCAGGCGCAGCAGTTCGGTGAGCGTTTCAGGCTCAGTCACCAGTAAGCCTCTGTGCCCGGCCTGATCGCTATAATCAGCCAGCAAGGCGGCACCGCGGCTGCCCAGGGCACCATCACCATAGAGTTTTACCGAGCGTATGCTTAACCAGTCATCACTATCTTGCCAGATGCCGGCATCCAGCCAGTCGGCTAAATCGGCATTGCGCGATGACAGCATGGCGTAAACCCGCAGCGGCAGTTTACCGTCGCTGGCCAGTTGCTGATACAGTTTTGCCAGCTCGCTGCTGATACCAGCATCGTGCACACTGGTAATGCCCAGCGACAATAAGCGGCTAAAGGCTGCTTGTAGTGCCACTATGTTTTCTTGCTCGCTGTTAGCCGGTAATACTTGTTCAATGTAGCGCCGGGCGTTATTCATTAATACGCCGGTGGGGTTACCCTCTGCATCGCGGATAATTTTACCGCCCGGTGGATCCAGCGTATCTTTAGTAATACCGGCCAGTTCCAGGGCTTTACTATTAGCCCAGCCGGCATGGCCATCAATGCGGGTTAACCATACCGGTTTATCTGGTACCGCTTCATCTAACAAGGCCGTCGTCGGAAAACTGTTCGAGGCCCACAACACCTGGTTCCAGCCACGGCCTTTAATCCAGGCCGCCTGCGGCTGACTACGGGCAAACTCTGCCACCACTTTCACGGCAGCGGCTTCACTGGGCTGGCCTCTTAAATCGGCTTGCATCAGCTCTTCGCCTAAGCCCAGAATGTGGCCATGGCCATCTATTAACCCGGGCAATAGCGTGTTACCCGCACCATCTAGCTTACGCGCTGTGGCATAGCGTTCAAGCAGCTCCTTGTCACCGCGCGCCAGCACCTTGCCGCTTTTATCGTCAAACGCCAGGGCGTTGAAAGCGACCAGCTCGCGCTCACTGTTAAAGCCATAGCCTTTTATATTGTGCAGTAACACGGGTTCAGCCAGCGCAATGCCACTGAGCAGCAGCCCTGTTAAAAGTATTAATTTGCCGTGTTTCATTGAACACCTATAGTCCGGTCAATAAGCTGGGATTTACTATAGCAGCAATCACACTGTGGTGATATTGCACGCGGCTAGTGTGCCATTGGCTGCGATAAAAGCGTCGGCATTCAATGTTTTATGATATAAGCCGCAATAAAAAGCCCGGCACAGAGGCCGGGCACAAGGCCTGATTCAGGGAGTATCAGTGGCAGCCTTGCGGGCTTGTTCTATTCGTTCAGCAGTATCGGGGTGGGTACTGAGATATTTTAGCAGTGCAGAGTGGTCGACATCGCTGTTTTCCTGCTGTTGCAGTAAAGCGGTCATTGCATCTGCAAAGGCATTGGGTGATTTACCCAGTAACTGCAAATGCGTCAGCGCAAATTGATCAGCCTCACGCTCCATATCTCGTGAAAAGGCATTTTGTAATAAACCTGCCCCCGAACCTAACACCAGTTCCCCCAGGGTTTCAACATCACCAAACAGGATACCAAACACCAAAGCTGCACCAAGCGATTGGGCTACCAGACGCATGCTATGCTGCTGCTCAACATGGCCAATTTCATGCAACATAATTGCCAGCAGGGCATCAGGCTGGTCAGCCAGACGTTTCACCAGATCATCGGTGATGACCACAGTGCCATCAGGTAAGGCAAACGCGTTCGCCCCTAATAAGCGCGAGCGGAAAAAGTGCAGCTGATAATCCTGGTAGCGTAACGGCAGTTGCGCCAGACTTTGCTGCCATAACTGCTGCAGCTCTTGCTGTTGCTCCGCCGGTAGCTCACTCGCTTGCAGCGTGGTTTTTTTGAGGGTGTAAAAAGTATGCTGCCCCATTTGTTGGCGTACCGCATCAGGCACCAAAGGCACCATAGCTGTAGCGGTAGCGGGAATACCAATGGCTATCAGCCACCATAGCGCCAGAGGGGCACCTATAATGGCGCTAATAATAATAAGTTTATGGCTTTCCAACCAAGCCGCGAGACTTTGCCGGCGGGTAAGTTGCGGCCAGCGATAGGCAGTATTTGCCGGCGTAAACAAAGCGCCGTCATTAAGTTCCAGCTCAACGGCTAAACCCGGAATAACCTGACTGAACTGATATTGGTCGGGCGTTCCGCGCCACAGCATGGTTTGAGAATCATTACAGATAATCTGCAAATTGCCACTAAAGTCAATACTAGCCGTCGCCGGGTGCAGACTACTGCGCCCCGGATACTGAAACTGCCCTGTTACCGAGGTTTTATTCATCAGGCCAGAGACACGTCTATATCAAACAAATCGGCAGCTTCTTCACCAAAGGCTCCGGTATTAGGTTGCACATTATCGAGCAGTTGATTGGCATTCTCGCTCAAGTTTACGGTTGTTACACCAGCCAGAAAGTGTGCTTTACGGATTTTGGCCCAGGGATAAGCAAGTCCCAAGCTGACAATAATGGCCAGTAAATTGGTTACATTCAGCCATAAAAAAGGCATTACTTGTAAATTTGATTGAAAACTAGCCAAATTTTCAAAATGACAGCTTTCAAAAATATGATTGCGGATCATGGCACCGTAGATGGCGCTCGCCAGGGCAAAGGCCAGCCAGTAACCAATAAAAATAACCAATGTTAACATGAAACTGGCACTTGACAGCTGTGCCAGTAAACCAGCTGAGAATAACATTGCACCCAGTATGCCAAGCACTATTACTACAGCTATCACTGACGCTACAGCCAACAGAGATGCAGCATAATAGCTGGCGGTACGGGTATTCACCGTTAAACTATTACCCGCAAAACTAATGTTATCATAAAGATACTCATCCATTTTTTTCAGTACCCACGGCATAGCCAGGTAAAGGGAAATGACGGCAAGGATAGGAAGTAAAAAGAACGTAATAAAAGCGTCGGCATAATCGCCATGGAAATCAAACCGTACATTCCGATAGCCGGTCATGCGCATTTTAAAACGCATACCGAGCACTATTAATAAGGGCATCAAAAAAACAAAGCCAAGTATGACGAATCCGGCCAGAATCGGGCTGGCGCTTGATAGAAGAAAGAAACCGATAAAAATAGCCAGGGCTAATAACCGGCCTTTAAGGATTTGCATCGGCTTGGCCAGATAACGAAATGCCTGGCCATCAATGCGAGTATGTCCATAAAAATACTGATTAGTCCGCACTTTGGCCCAGGCACTGTAGATGCCAAGGGTAATAATGCTTAAAAAGATATTTACTATCCAAATACCAAAGAATTCACCGGCTTTGCCGCTAAATTCAACCTGGCACTGCCGGGTATTCGCGGCTGTTTTTGCAGTGTTTTCCATAAAAGACGCTTCCTTTTTATAATTAAAATATTGTGTGTTGCCATATTGTAAAAACCGGATTATAGCCTTAGCTGGCCCTAATTTGGCAAGTACTAATTAACCGTTTTTTAAATAAAAGTTTAGCCGCCCCCTAAGGATGCAATGCCGCAGGCTATCACGTAGAATGAACTTAATATCAGGCAAGGCTTCTAAAGGGGTTTTGTCATCTTTAAAGAGTGATGTTCGCTGCAGCGGCTGCATAGCGCTGGTGGTCGACAGACTAATCAATTAAAAGTGTAGTCGATGTTATTGAGCTTTTATCATCAACTGCGGCAACAGATGCCGCTGGTGCATCAACGTCTGATCGCGTTGTGTCTGATAGGTTTATTAGTGTTGCTGGCTTGGCCGCAGCCGCGTAAACCTGCTATGAGTTTGTCTGCGTTAATGGTGGCCGAGATGGCTCGTTTAGCCCAGCAACAGCAATATGGCGTGTTAGCTGCTGATACCTTGCTTGGTCGCTGGCAGCAATGGGTAGAGCCTCCCGTCATCGAAGATCCCTACGTTAAACACTATGACATCGCCGCCGGTGACAGCTTAAGCCGAATTTTTCAGCGCTTTGGTTTTGGTTATAGCCTGGTGCAGCGTATTATGGCGGCCGATGAATCTTTGCTGGCGCTGGATGTGTTGCGTCCGGGTAATCGTTTAACCTTGCAATTGGATGAAGAGTTGCAATTACAAGGCATGGAGCTCTATATTCATGCTGGCAAGCGGGTGCTGTATCAACGTGAAGACAATGGTGATTTTAGCTATCAGGAATTACTGGACGAAGGCCGCTGGCAATCGGCTGTGCTGGTAGGGGAAATTCAGGGCAGTTTTTATGTGTCGGCCAAAAGAGCGGGCCTGACCGATTTAGATATTGCCAATATTAACCAGCTGTTCCGCGAGCGGATTAATTTTCGCCGCGATATTCAGGCGGGTGCTGTTCTACAGGTGGTGCGCAGTGACAACTATGTAGGTGAAGAGTGCACCGGCCAAAGCCGGATAGAAGGCGTGCGTATTTTAAACCGGCGTCAGACATTCAGCGCCTTTATGCATAGCGATGGCCAGTACTATGATGAAAAAGGTGACAGCCTGGAGCGGGCGTTTTCCCGGTACCCGCTGCAGCGACAGTTTGCGGTGAGCTCAGGTTTTAACCCACGCCGTTTGCATCCGATCACCAGAAGGGTCTCACCCCATAATGGTACCGACTTCAGAACACCTATTGGCACGCCGGTTATTGCCCCTGCTGATGGCGTGGTGACACGTATTGAAAACCACCCTTTTGCCGGAAAATATATCGAAATTCAGCATTTTGGCAGCTATAAAACCCGTTATTTGCATCTTGACCGTTTTTTGGTGCAGCGCGGGCAGCGAGTGACCCGCGGTCAACGCATTGCCTTATCGGGTAACACTGGCCGTTCCACCGGGCCGCATTTACACTATGAGTTGCATATTAACAACAGGCCGGTGAATCCGATGACGGCCAATATCCCACTGGCGCGGCCAGTACCGGCAGAAGGCCGGGTGGTTTTTGCCGAAAGAGTAAAACAGCTGACCGAGCAAATGCAGCAAACCAGCCTAATGGCGCAGTTACAACCCTAGGGTAAATTAATTTTTGTTGCTGATAAGCCTGCTATACCAGTGCATCATCCAGATATTTAGTGGGGTGGAGGAGTAACAGGTGATACATAAAAGGATGCTATTACACCCGGCAAAGTTGTTACTGAGTTTAACTCTGTTTATGCACACCCAAGTCGCAGGACAACAGGCTGAGCAAACCGATATCAGCTCACTGAATTGGGTGATCAACAGCGCGCCGCCATTTCATATCATTAATGGCGAGCTTGCAGGGCAGGGCATTTGTGATGTTATCGATGAGCAGTTACAGCTGAGCAGCCCGCGACTGGTGTTACCTCAAACCCGTATTCGTCAACAATTTCAGCGCGAAGTTGACCAATGTTTTCCCTGCATGATTTATCGCCCCACACCGGGTGAAACCATTCAAAGCAACCCCACCCACTTTTATTACCCGCATGGCATCATCACCACTAAAGAGAAAGCCCTACTGATTGAACAACGGCATGGCAAGCCAGTGAGTTTGGCCAGTTTAATTTCAGATAAGGATTTTCGCTTCGGCTACCCGGATGGCCGGCATTACCCTGCTGTGCAAAGTATTGTTGATAAGGCAGTGCAAAGCGACATCAGCCGTATCGCCCACACCGGAGAAAACGCTACTGTCGCCATTTTAACAATGATAAAAAAAGGCCGCATCGATTACACTCTTGAGTATCAGATTTTGCAAAATTTTGATTTTGCTGACAGTGGCAGCACTAATCTGGTTTTTTTAGAGATAGCAGAAACTCAGGGGCAATTTGTGCTGGGGGCTATTGGCTGCACTAATACAGCATGGGGGCAAGCGGCGGTAGCGCTGATCAATCAGGTGCTGCCAGTGGTTCGACAGCATCCCAGGTTTTTAGCAGTACTGGATCTCTGGTTTAACGACCATCCTGAATTAGGTTCCTACCGCGAGCTAATGCGCAAGCGTCTGAGTGTTGGCGTTGCAGACAGCTTAAAGCCTTAACCAAACACATTAGCTATTGCCGGTAAGCCTTGCCGGGTCTAGCAGCCGTTGCAAGCTGTCTTTACTTAAGTCAGTCAACTCTAACGCTACCTCCAGTACCGGTCTTTGCTGCTGATACGCCTGTTTAGCGATGGCAGCGGCTTTGTCATAGCCAATAATCGGGTTAAGTGCAGTTACTAAAATAGGGTTTTTGTGCAGCGATTGCGCAATGTTGGCCTCGTTAACAGTAAAGCCGCTGATAGCCTGATCTGCCAATGCCATGCAGCCATTGGTTAGTAACTCAATACTTTGCAGTAAGTTGTAGCCAATTACCGGTAACATCACATTTAATTCAAAATTACCGGACTGCCCGGCGATGGTAATAGTGGTATCGTTACCTATTACCTGAGCACAAAGCATTGCCACCGCTTCCGGGACAACCGGGTTGACTTTACCCGGCATAATAGAGGAACCCGGCTGTAGAGCCGGCAAGGCGATTTCTGCCAGTCCAGCGAGCAGGCCAGAGTTCATCCAGCGCAAATCGTTACTGATTTTCAGCAGTGCCACCGCTAGCGTTTTTAATACCCCTGAGCAAGCCACGGCCAGATCCTGCGAGCTGATATTAAAAAAGAAGTCCTTGCTGGGGCTAAAAGCCAGGCCGGTATTGTTAGTGAGTTCTTGCGCGACTGCGCTGGCAAAATCCGGATGAGTATTGACACCTGTGCCCACCTCAGTGCCGCCCTGTGCCAGTTGTTGTAACTGCGGTAATTGTTGCTGCAATAACTGCTCAGCATGCGCCAGCTGGCTTTGCCAGCCCCCTAATACGTGCTCAAAACGCACCGGCATCGCATCCATTAAATGGGTGCGTCCGGTTTTAACGATGGCGCCAATTTGCTGACTTTTTATCACCAGCGTACTTTGTATATGGCGCAATGCTGGGATCAGCTGCTGCGCTATGGCCAGTGCACTACTTAGCTGAATAGCGCTTGGGATCACATCATTACTGCTTTGACCGGCATTAACATGATCATTCGGGTGCACTGGGGCGGCCAGCTGTTTACTGGCCAGGCTGGCCAATACTTCGTTCACGTTCATATTGCTGCTGGTGCCCGAGCCGGTTTGAAACACGTCCAGTGGGTAATGCTTCAGGTCAGTATCAGCCAGTTGCTGCTCAGCCGCGGCTATAATGGCATCGGCGATGACCGGCTCCAGCACGCCAAGGGTTTTATTCGCGGCCGCGGCCGCTTTTTTTATCTGCAATATGGCCTGAATAAAAGCTTGCGACAGGGTAAGGGGGCTCAGTTTAAAATTATTCAGCGCCCGCTGGGTTTGGGCTTGGTAAAGCGCCCCGGCGGGCACGTGCAGTTGCCCCATGCTGTCGTGTTCAATGCGGGTATCCATGTCAGGCTCCTGTTAAGGTTTAACCTATAGCATGGGTGCCTTTGGGCGGCGATACAAGGTTTGGCGCTGATATTAGCGTTAACACTGACTTTAGCTTTATGAAGAACAACAGCAAATTCAGTGCTGCACTGCCTCTGGCAGTAATTGCTGTAAAATCTGTTGATACTGGCCAGAGCGGCGAAGTTCTTCCAGGCCGTTATTAAAGCGCTGCATTAGAGCTTCGGCACGCGGGTCTTTCTTAGAAAGTAATAAATACAACGGCCTTAACTCCAGTGCCGGGCTTATAGCCTCTAATTGCCCGAGGTATTCAGGCAGCTTCTCGGCAATCAGGTATTGGCCATTTAATTTATCGGCTGGCACCAGGTCAACCCGGCCAAGGGCCAGCATTTTAAATGCCTGCTCATCGGTCGCCACATTGATATGGGCGGGCTGATGTTGCATTAACCCCTGTAGCGGTAAATAGCCTTGCACCAAGCCCAGGCGCAAGCGTTGCCGGACTAAATCCTTATAATCGGTAAAGTGTATTGGCTGCGCCCGGCGTTTAAAAAACACCATATAGTTGGCGTACAGTGGCTGGGAGTAATAAAAATGCTCTGCCCGTTCGTCGCTATACCAGGCGGCGATAAGACCCACATAATTGGCCTGCTGACTGTCGCGCAGTGCTCTGGCAAAGGGCATAAATTCAATGTGGATTTGCACGCCCTGTAATAAAAACGCCTGACGAATCAGCTCACTTACTGCACCCTGCTGTGGCAAATCTGCAGCATAGTAAGGATAATATTGGCTACTGGCCAGCGTGATCACTTCAGCTTTAATGGGTTGCAGATAAATAAAGAGACTGGCGATAAACAGCAGCAGCGCTTTAACAGCGGGCATAAGACACCTTTAGTAAACCTTTGATGTCTAGTGTGGCATAAAGTTATAAAAATGCTAAATAAAAAAGCGGCTGACCGGCAGCCGCTTTGCAGATTTAATAGCGGGCGGGCTGGCCCTCTGCGGGCAACGCCTGAAGCATGAAACGCCGCAAGTCGTCGTTCGATTTCTTCAAATCTTCGTAACGTAAATACATCATATGGCCGCTGCGGTAGCCGGCAAAGTGCAGCCGGTGTTTCATTTTACCGCTGGGGTCTAACTGCCACATATTGTATTTGGCATCAAAATAGTTAGTCGCGCCATCATAATAGCCAGCCTGAGTCAGCACTTGCAGATAGGGGTTTTGCGCCATGGCCTGGCGCAGGTTTTCGCCGGTGTTGTCATTGGTTCTGTCCCACGGATGCACATTGCCAAACATATTGTACTTGATGTCGGTTTTATAATTCAGCTCAGTACTCAGGTAATGGTTAATGGCCGGGGTAAAAGAGTGCAACCAGGAAGTGAGCTCTGCCCAGTAATCTGGCCGTTCACCGACATCATTTTTATCTAACCCTAAATAGCGTGAGTCAAGCCGGCCTATGGTTTGGCCACGGTCGCGCAGTAGCTCTTTCCAAAAGTAGGCGGTGCTGATATCCAGATTGGAGCGCAGCACGTTTTGCACGCTGATGCCTGAATAGCGGCTCACTTGTTCAGCAATTCGCTGTTTGTCTGCTTCGGCTAAGGAGTTACCGCGCGCCAGCGCCGGCAGGTATTCACTTAATGCAAAGTGTTCAACCTCTGGCAAAATGTCATACAAGTCTTTTTGTTGTAGATCCTCTGGTAATGCCTTGTGATACCAAGCGGCAGCGGCAAAATACGGCAAGCGGTTAGCCGCCTTCACCGGGCCTTGTCGCTCTATGCCAATGTCGGTGGGAGACACTAATATCACACCATTTAAATACATCCATTGCTGGTTTTGTAACGCCAGCGCTAAACCGGCGACCCGGGTAGTGCCGTAGCTTTCACCAATTAAAAACTTAGGCGAGGGCCAGCGCTGGTAACGGGTAACAAAGGTATTAATCCAGCCTGCCAGATAATTCACGTCGGCATTGACGCCAAAAAACATCTTTTGCTGCTGCTCGCGTGACGGCATCTGGCCATCAGGCCCTGGCAAGACGCGGGAATAGCCGGTATTCACCGGGTTTACAAAGACAATATCGGCCACATCCAATACCGAGTAAGGATTTGTTTTCACACCATAGGGCTGAATGGGGTAGCCTTCGCTGTCAATGTTCAACGACTTGGGGCCGGTATAGGCCACATGCATCCATACCGACGCCGAGCCGGGGCCACCATTAAAGGAGATCAGTAAGGGGCGTTTACTGTTGTCCTTAATGTCGGTGCGCTGATAATAGGTATAAAACAAGGTGGCAGTAGGGTGGCCTTGCTCATCCCACACTGGCTGGGTGCCGGTAAAGGCTTTGTAATTAACACGCTGGCCATTAATTTGCGTGCGATGCTCGGTGACGACAGCGCCATCAACCTCAACACTGATGGTATTGGCGGCTAAGAAAGTACTGCTCAACATTAAACTGAGGCTGATCAGAGCAAGATAAACAGAGGTATGCATAGGAGATTGTCCGGTTAATCAGAGTAGGATCACTGTAGCGGTTTTTGCTGCAGCTGCGAAGACTGCTTGCGACTGGCTACTGATTTACAAGATGATTATGTTTTTTTTAAGCGGGCGCCAACTGCAAACACGAATAGTTATCAGTTTTATATTTATGATTTTTAAAGCTTTTTTGCAAGTTGGACGCAGTTAGACTATGCTTGATGCTATTATTTGGCAACACGGAGCTGCATTATGCATGGCCACCCTAAAGTACTCAGTAAGTTAAATGAAGTACTGACCTTTGAACTTACCTCTATTAATCAATATTTCCTGCACGCCCGCATCTACAAAAATTGGGGCTTACAGGCGCTGAATGACGTCTGCTACAAAAAATCCATTAAAGATATGAAGCAAGCCGATCAGCTGATTGAGCGCATTTTAATGCTGGAGGGCCTGCCAAATTTACAGGCGCTGGGTAAGTTGCGTATTGGTGAAGATACCGAAGAAATGCTGCAGTGCGATAAAGACTTTCAGTATGAGCAATTGCCTTTGCTGCGCGAAGTGATAGCGCTGTGTGAAGCAGAGCAGGACTATGTTAGCCGCGATATGCTGACAGAGATCCTGGAATACGAAGAACAGCACCTGGACTGGCTGGAAACTCAGCAGCATCAGATCAGCGTCATGGGACTGGCAAATTATTTACAAGCGCAGCTGGGGGGCAACTAAGTATGAAAGGTAACGCACAGGTAATAGCCGCATTAAACGCACTGTTGGCCAATGAGCTGGCGGCCATGGATCAGTATTTTATTCATTCGCGCATGTATCACGACTGGGGCCTGCAAAAGCTGTTTGCGCGTATTGATCATGAGTTTGATGACGAAAAAGGCCATGCTTCAGCCTTGATTGAACGCATTATCTTTTTAGAAGGTGTGCCGGATATGAGCAAGCGTGATGCCATTCACGTTGGTCAGGATGTGCCGAGCATGCTACAAAGTGATTTGCAGGTAGAGTACAGCGTACAAAAACTGCTGAAACAGACCATGGCACTGTGTGAAAAAGAGCAAGATTACGTTAGCCGCGATATGCTGCAAGGCCTGTTACAGGATACCGAAGAAGATCATGCCCACTGGCTGGAGCAACAACTGCGCCTGATTAAGTTACTGGGCCTGCCAAACTACCTGCAATCGCAAATGTAGTTATGGCAAATCTGGCAACCGCTAGTGCGGTTGCTGAAGTTGCTGCAATACGCTGTCAGCTAACTCGCGATGTGATTGTTGTAATACGTGGCAAACTTCAAAAACGGCAACAGACTGCCAACTAATGTATGCGTCAGGGTTCTGATTAATTAGTTCAATTACGCTTTGTGTGTCCTCAAGTACAATATCCACTCTGCCGTTGAGCATTAATCCAAACGCTTGTCGTTCATTATTAACGGTAATACGGGTGCCGGAAAATTGTTGTTGCTCAGCCATTTTAAAGCCATGAACATGGCTGATGGTTAGCTCAGGGCGCTGCTGCCAATTTTCTAATACCGCTTTGTTAAGACTGTAAGCGCCCAGCTCCAGATATGAAAGTGGATAGTTCACCACTATTAAACTTGGATAAGCTTCATCTAGCTGGCAGATTCTAAATAAATCAGCATCAAGCATGCCGTTCTTCATTAACAAAATGCGTCGCTCTGCAGGTAAGGGAAGAAATTCAGGACTATAGCCAAGTTTAAGATATGCTTGTTCAATTCTGGTCAGTATTTGTTGCCTGAAATCTGATTCAGCCTGAGGGATACCAATTCGGATTGGCATGGCAATGGCATTTGCGCTGTATAGGCACGCCAATAGCAAAAGTGTTATTTTCACGACGATGCCCAAAGTATTACATAGTGCTAGTATAGCTAATAATTTACAGGTTATTTTTATAAGCCATATTCTAATCTACTTGGGATAAAAGGAGTCAAAAAAATGTTGATATGCTTAAAGCTATTGGGTACATTCATTTTCTTTACAAAATATAAAACTTAGTTTACACCTTGTGCCGGCGCGAGGCAACAAACACTTAAGTCGCGGGCAAGTCACTTTAAAAGGAATATCTTTTGAATCCAGAATATTATATTCAAGTTGGCAACCAGTATTTTGCTGGCTGGGGCACATTGATGTTAATTAATGCCGTGTTGGCTCAAGGCAAAAACAGAAGTGGCTTAGCGTGGTTTTTTATATCCTTGTTATTGGGCCCGATAGCGACATTAATATTGGCGTTAGTGCACAAGCTACCAGAAAGATATTAAACCGGTTAATGGCTGATCCAAATGGCAATGTATATGAGGTTTGCTCAGAGCCAAATATGTAACCCACCTAATAATATAAAAAGGCTGAGGGATCCCCACAAAATTTCCATTTATACAATCAGCTATCAGCCTGTTTGAT
>NZ_DAINOE010000012.1:0-40917 GCF_036735525.1 Arsukibacterium sp.
CCACTGGCAATCAGCACTTCGCGGCCTTTGCCGGCACTGGCATTGGCTTCTAGTTTATCGGCTGTAATGAGCATAGTACCTTGACGTATCTCAACTTTTTCACGATAAATTGAAATGTTATCTTTAATAGATGCTTCCCAGAAGTCAGCACTGATATCGACTGGCAAGGTATAGTCGGCGGGGGCAGCGTTTACACCAACACTCAGCAGCCAGCCAAACAGCCACAGGCGGTTAGTTTTCATTATGATACCTCGTCTCTAAATGGGTCGTCAGTTGCAACGTTTTTTGTTCAAGATTGGCCTGTAAACCTATACCTTTGATGATAAATCCCTCACCTTCAATTGACACTGCTTCATGGGTTTGCACGGTTTTTTCAGGCAATAAAATAGTCAGCTCAACACTGTCAATGCGGTCTACCAGTTCGCCGGGCAATAAGTTGCGAATGGCGACATCTTGCTCCAGCATAATTTTGTCTTCCGGAAACCACACTGCAAAGCGGCTACTGATTTCCCAGGCAGCCATATGTTGCTCGTTAAATAATGTATAACGGGGCTGCTCAAATTGGGTAAAGCCAAGTTGCTCAAAATGTTCCAATCCGCTGGCCTGCATATGATCGGCCAGATACCCCTCATTGTCATAAATTCTTAATACCACCTGCTCAGCAATGTAATCTGGAAACAGCTCATTTTCCTGCGCCATACTTAGCGAAGTGTCATCGGGGGCAAACCATAACCAGGCGGCAATGGAACTCAGTATCGCTATGACTACTATCCCCAATCGATTCATGTACTGCTACCCTCAAACTGCGCAAATTGCTGTTGGCTGATTAACAGTAAATCGCACAGCTCCCTTACCGCGCCAAAACCGCCAGCTAAACTGGTAATCAGATGCGCCTGTTGTCTGAGCCATGGATGGGCATCGGCCACTGCCACACTGAGACCACTTTGTTGCATTACCGGCCAATCGGCTAGGTCATCGCCTATATAGGCTACTTGTTCAGCGTTAAGTTGCAGTAGCTGTAATAATTCAGCAAAAGCAGCGGTTTTATTTTCCTGCCCCTGATAAATGTGGCTCACCGTGAGTGAGCGCATTCGTTGTTCAACAATAGCCGAGCGACGACCGGTAATAATGGCCACTTCAATACCCGCCTGGCGTAATGCTTTGATGCCATACCCATCCCGGGTATGAAAAGCTTTTAATTCTTCACCGGCATTGCCCAGATAAATGCGACCATCCGAAAACACGCCATCCACATCGCAGATTAATAAGCGGATGGCGGCAGCACGTTGCATGATGCTGTCAGGTATTGCCTGGTAAAGCTGCTGGTATAGATCCATTATCACAACACTCCGGCGCGCAATAAGTCGTGCATATTCATTGCGCCAATGGGCTGGCGCTGTGCGTTTAACACCAACAGGCCATTAATTTTCTTTTGTTGCATGATATTAAGTGCTTCGGCAGCCAGCATATCGGCTTTGGCGGTAATGCAATTTACGGTCATCACGTGCTCAATGGCTAACTGATGAATATCCAGCTTCTGATCGAGAATGCGGCGTAAATCGCCATCGGTAAAAAGCCCGGCCAAACTGCCATCATCATTGACAACACTGGTCATACCAAGGCCTTTTTGGGAAATTTCTAACAGCGCATCCTTAATACTGGCCGTTCGATGCACCCGGGGAAGCAGCTCGCCCTGATGCATAACATCTGACAACCTTAATAGCAACTTACGTCCAAGGCTGCCACCAGGATGTGACAGGGCAAAATCATCGGCCGAAAAACCTCTGGCATCAAGTACCGCTACGGCAATAGCATCGCCCATAGCCAGGGTAGCTGTAGTACTGGCGGTAGGCGCTAATCCGAGTGGGCAGGCTTCTTTAGCTATAGCTACACAGACATGGACATCAGCTAAACGGGCCAGGGTGGAGTGTGGTTTGCCTGTCATCGCAATCAATCCCAGCCCCATGCGTTTAATAACGGGCACTATGGTCAGCAATTCAGCGGTTTCGCCAGAGTAAGAAATAGCAATCACTACATCGCCTTTACCCAGCATACCTAAATCGCCATGACTGGCTTCACCGGGATGCACAAAAAATGCCGGGGTGCCGGTGGACGCCAGCGTAGCAGCAATTTTATTGGCAATGTGACCAGATTTGCCAATGCCGGTAACGATCACTTTGCCCTGACTGCTTAGAATCAGTTGGCAAGCCTTTTCAAAATCGTCATTCAGATATTGCTCAAGTTGCTGTACGGCCTGCGCTTCAATGTGCAAAACCTCTAAAGCTTGTTGGCGAAATAATCGACTCATGATGATGCCCTGAAATGAGAGTAGCCCAGGCTACTGAAACAATAAAACCATATAACCGACAAAACAGGCCAGCAAAAGTGCGCCTTCAACGCGATTAATCCGTTGTACTTTGCTAAAGCGAACCGACATAATCAGCATAGCAAGGGTGGCGGCTATCATGACATAACTATCCCGGCTGCCGGCGTTTACATCCAGTAAGCCGGGGCCAATAACCGCACCTAAACCTAGCACAGCTGTAATATTAAAGATGTTTGAGCCGATGATATTGCCCAGCGCCAGATCATCCTCGCCTTTTAAAATGCCAATAATGCTGGCAGCCAGCTCAGGCAAGCTGGTGCCAATAGCGATAATAGTCAGGCCAATCACTAAATCGCTCATGCCTGCATACCTGGCAATGGTGACAGCACCGTGTACTAATAGCTGCGAACTGGCCAGTAATAGTGCCAGGCCTGCGATTATCCAGAATACTGCTTTTAGTGTAGACACCGCCACCGGCAGTTCCGCATTAATTTCAGCAATTAATGGGTCATCCGCTTTTGCAGTTCGGCCCCAATGCACGAGTAACACGATAAAACCAATAAAAGCGCCCAACAACATAATGCCTTCAACGCGGGTGAGCTCATGATCGGCCAGTAAAGCATATCCAAAGAAGGTGCACACCAATAGCAACGGGAACTCCCGCCTTAACGTCAATGATGAGACGGCAATCGGTTTTAACAAGGCGGTAGCTCCTATCACCAGCAAGATATTGGTAATATTGGAACCTATAGCATTACCCACTGACGTATCTAGCCGACCTTGCCAGGCCGCTGTGGCCGATACCAGCATTTCCGGAGCAGACGAGCCCATGGCAACGATTGTCAGGCCAATAATCATTGGTGAAATACCACTGTTACGGGCAATAGCGGACGCACCGAAGATAAAGCGGTCAGCACTCCAAATTAACAGTACCAGGCCTACGATCACAAAAAAAACGGCGAGTAATAAAGGTGACACGGCTAAATCCAAATAATGCGTGGTCGGAATAGGCTATTTTCACGTGTATTGCTGCTAAATGCAAAAAAACCTGTTAACTGGCCCCCTTTCGATTTTTCGAACATTTAGTTACGAATTTTTATTACCTGTTATTACCGCTGAAGCTTTACAATAGTGTTACTTTTGCTTGAACCATTAATGTGTGCAGTACAATAGACGGTCGTCGGGGTGACATTGTCAGCGATTAACAAAGGGCGTATAGTGCGGCCGCTTGCCGCTACCCTGGTTTTTCAGCTGTAATTCAGCAAGGCTTAATTTTACTGGGTTTATTTTTACAGGGTTTACTTGATTAGTGAGTACCGATTTGTCTGACATTCTGGTTGATATTCAACATCTGACGTTTTCGCGCGGCGAGCGACTGATATATAACGACATGAGCATGCAATTTGCGCGCGGTAAAGTCACGGCCATTATGGGCCCCAGCGGCATTGGTAAAACCACTTTGTTAAAGTTGATTGGCGGCCAATTACAGCCTGATAGTGGTGATATCTGGTTTGATGGTCAGAATATCCCTCAATTATCTCGGCGTGAGCTGTATCAGGCCCGGCAAAAAATGAGCATGCTGTTTCAAAGCGGAGCCTTATTTACCGATATGTCGGTATTTGACAATGTTGCTTTTCCGCTGCGTGAGCATACCCGTTTATCTGAATCGTTAATTCGCTTAGTGGTGCTGATGAAACTTGAAGCTGTGGGCTTGCGTGGCGCCCGCGACTTAATGCCAGCCGAATTATCTGGCGGTATGGCACGCCGGGCGGCGTTAGCCCGTGCTATAGCGCTGGACCCGCAACTGATTATGTATGATGAGCCTTTTGCGGGGCAGGACCCGATTTCTATGGGCGTGATAGTGCGGCTGATTCGTGAATTAAATAATGCCCTGGGGTTGACCTCTGTAGTGGTATCACATGATGTGACAGAAGTAATGAGCATTGCTGATTATGTATATCTGGTAGCAGAGCAGCGCGTTATTGGTGAGGGCACACCGCAACAGCTGCGTGAACATACCTCTGAATTGGTACAACAGTTTTTACAGGGTAAAGCCGATGGTGCAGTCCCATTTCATTTTAGTGCGGCACCCTATGAACAGGAATTGATGGAGTTAAGCAAGTGATTGCTAATAACCTGCAACAGCTGGGGCGTAGTACGGTACAAATTATCGTCGGCTATGGTCGGGCGGCATTAATGCTGGCAAGGGTATTATTTGCCCTGCCTGATATCAAAAAAGGCTTCCCGCTGCTGCTAAAGCAAATGTACGTCATTGGTGTGCTGTCGCTGTTAATTATCCTGGTATCAGGCCTGTTTATCGGTATGGTGCTGGCGCTGCAAGGCTATACCGTACTGGTTAAATTTGGTGCAGAGGGTATGTTAGGGCCTTTAGTCGCATTAAGCTTACTGCGAGAATTAGGGCCAGTGGTTACTGCTTTGCTATTTGCAGGCCGCGCCGGAAGTGCGCTTACAGCTGAAATCGGCCTGATGAAAGCTACCGAGCAATTATCAGGTATGGAAATGATGGCCGTTGACCCGCTCAGACGCATTATTGCACCACGCTTTTGGGCTGGTGTTATCTGTATGCCGTTATTAGCCTTAGTGTTTAATGCGGTAGGTATCCTTGGCGGCCATTTGGTTGGTGTAGAGTGGTTGGGCGTGGATGCCGGCAGTTACTGGTCGGCCATGCAAGCCAATGTTGATTTGTACCAGGACGTGTTCAACGGCGTCATTAAGAGCCTGGTATTTGCTCTTATCGTCGTTTGGATTGCACTGCATAAAGGCTATGATGCGATGCCCACTTCTGAGGGGATTAGTCAGGCAACAACGCAAACAGTAGTAACGGCTTCATTAGCGGTACTGGGTTTTGACTTTATTTTAACTGCACTTATGTTTGGTGGATAAGATGACCACACGGAAAATTGAAATATTAGTGGGCGCTTTTGTGGCATTAGCTATAGCAGCCTTTTTACTGTTAGCCCTGAAAGTCGCCAGTAGCTCTGGATTTAGTGGCACCGGCCAAAGCTATAGTTTGTATGCCAAATTCGATAACATTGGTGGCCTGAAAGTGCGCTCGCCAGTGAAAGTAGGTGGGGTAGTGGTAGGTCGCGTCGCTTCCATTGAACTCGATACAGTATTTTATACGCCGGTGGTCCGACTGGAAATCATTGCGGCTTACTCGAATTTTCCAGAAACCAGTTCAGTGGCTATTTTGACGTCAGGACTGTTGGGAGAGCAATATCTGGGGTTAATCCCCGGCTTTATTGACGAAACTGTTGAAATTTTGACCGATGGCGACTACATCGAAGATACCCGTTCGGCCATAGTGTTGGAAGAGTTAATTGGCCAGTTCTTATTTAACCGAGGTAGTTAATGATGAATCTTTTAAAACCTGTCAAAGCGCTATTATTCAGCATCGCCTTAGTGAGTGTTGTTAAGCAACCGGCGCTGGCTGAAGTGCCTACTTATACCAATCCTTACACTATGATGGAAGTAGTAGCAGACAAAGCCTTTAATCGGATTAAACAGGATCAGGCGCTGATCGCCGAGAATAAAGAGCATTTACGCACAATTGTTATTGAAGAATTGCTGCCATACATCGACAGCCGTTACGCTGCGGGTACAGTAGTAGGTCGTACTGTGGATATTCGCCAGCAACCCGAGGTTTTTGCTGAATTTGTCAAAGCATTTGAGCAATATATGGTGCAGTCATATGCCGGCGCCTTAACCTATTACCGCGACCAACAGGTGATTATTGAGCCAGAGCGGCCGATTGAGAACCAGAATATTATTACTATCAGAACCCGGGTAATAGACCCTGGCAAGCCTGATATCACTATTGATTTCAAATTACGCCGTAACCGCAGCACTGAGCAATGGCTTGTCATAGATATGGTGGCGGAGGGGATTTCTTTGCTGGACAGCAAGAGAGCCGAACTGAGTAACTTAATCCGTCAACAGGGTTTAGCCAGCGTCACCGCCTTATTGATTGAAAAATCTAAAGATCCTATTGTAGTTCCGGAGTAAACAGTGAGCCTCAATATAGCGATTACAGGGCAGTTAGCCCATTTTAGCGGTGCGCTGAATCGCGATACGTTAATGCTGTATTCACCCTGGCCGCAGTTAAATACGCTGTCGGGTGAGGTAACCTTTGATTTCTCTTCCCTAACCAATGTAGACTCAGCCGGGTTAGCCTGGCTGATCCAACAGCTGGCTCTTGCTAAACAACAAGGGCTGACTATCAGGATACAACAGGCACCCGAACAATTGCAGTCGCTGGCCAGGGTCAGTGCAGTAACGGCGTTCTTGCCGATAATTGATTAAGGTGTAGTTATGGAGATTCAACAAATTGAGCAGCTGTTGACCGCTCAATTACAATTGGCAGAAATTTATGTTAAAGCAGATGGCTCGCACTATGCAGTGACCGCTGTTGGTGATTGTTTCGAAGGCTTAAGCCGGGTAAAGCAACAACAACTGGTGTATCAGCCATTACAAGCCGCTATCGCTGACGGCAGCATTCATGCTATCAGCATTAAGACCTTTACGCCTACGCAATGGCGCAGAGAAAAACTACTCAATCCAGTGACGTGATCTGCCATGCACCAATTTCTTGTATCTGCCAATGGTCCTTTACACGGTGAAGTGACAATTTCAGGCGCGAAAAACGCTGCCTTGCCTATTTTATTTGCCAGCTTACTGTCTGAAAAAAGCACCACCATCAGCAATGTGCCGCAATTAAAAGACATTGAAACCACCTTTAAATTGCTGCAGCTGTTTGGTGCTACGGTCAGTCGTCAGGATGATCAGGTTACCGTGGATGCGGGTGCTGTGAATAATCAGTTTGCCCCTTATGAATTGGTTAAAACCATGCGGGCGTCGATTTTGGCGTTGGGACCCTTGCTCAGCCGCTTCGGTCAGGCGGAGGTGTCTTTACCAGGTGGCTGTGCTATTGGCGCGCGTCCGGTTAATTTGCACATAGATGGTTTGCGCAAAATGGGCGCAGACATTCAGGTTGAAAACGGCTATATCAAAGCCCGTGCTACCCGCTTAACCGGCGCTCATATCATTATGGAAATGATTAGCGTGACCGGTACTGAAAACCTGATGATGGCTGCCGTCCTGGCGGATGGCTTGACGGTGATTGATAACGCCGCCCGCGAACCAGAAGTGGTTGATTTAGCCAAATATCTTAATACCATGGGTGCTAAAATCAGTGGTGCGGGCACCGACAGCATTCGCATTGAAGGGGTTGAGCGTTTGCACGGCGGCGATTACAGGGTATTACCCGATCGCATAGAAACCGGCACCTTCTTGGTGGCGGCGGCGGTGACTGGCGGTGATATTACCTGTGTTAAAGCTGATCCGGCAGAGCTGGAAGTGGTATTAGAAAAGCTGCGCGCTGCCGGTGCTGAAGTGACCACCGGCAAAGATTGGATCCGTTTGAATATGACCGGTCGCACCTTGCACTCGGTTGATGTTAAAACGGTACCACATCCGGGTTTTCCTACCGACATGCAGGCGCAGTTTACCGTGCTGAATGTAGTGGCAGAGGGCGTAGGCGTCGTCACAGAAACGATTTTTGAAAACCGTTTTATGCATGTACCTGAGTTGCAGCGGATGGGCGCGAAAATCCGGCTCGAGGGTAATACTGCAGTATGCCAGCACAGCCCACGGCTGATGGCCGCGCAAGTCATGGCTACTGATTTACGTGCCTCTGCCAGTCTGGTGATTGCCGGCTTAGTCGCCGAAGGCACCACAGTAGTGGATCGTATTTACCATATCGATCGTGGCTATGAGCAGATTGAACACAAATTGCAGCGGTTAGGCGCTAATATTAAGCGTATAAACGCCAATTAACCTCAGCTATGACTGTTACCCCAGCATAAAAAACCGCCTTTAAGGCGGTTTTTTATCAAAGGTCATGTTAACGCATGTCTCGCCGCAACTCTCGCACCGTCACCGGTAACGGCATGCGCTGACCATTGCGATCGATTTCCATTAACAGTTCAGTATCCGGCGCGGTTTCGGCAATCAGGTTCATCGCCTGTTGCATGTTATCAAACTGCATGCCGGCAATAGACAGGATAATATCGCCTACCCGCAAGTCAGCTTCGGCCGCAGGCCCCCCGGGGTTAACCGAGGGAATGGTCAGGCCATATAAGGTTTGGCCGGTGGAAATTAACCGGTCGCCTGCTGCATTCACAACTGCCTCACCCGATACGCCCAGGTGACTGCGGGTCACCCGGCCATGCTGTATCAGTTTTTGCATAATGTTATGTGCCAGTTGGTAGGGCACCGCAAAGAAAATACCTTGAATTTCCTGATTTTGTAGCTGAAAAGCTGCGGCATTAATACCGACCAGAGTGCCGTTGCTGTTGACCAGAGCACCACCGGAGTTGCCTTTATTGATGGCGGCATCCATGCGCATAAAATCAATATAGCCACGTGAGCTTAAGCCATTATTGCCATTGGCACTAATGATGCCTTGGGTAATGGTTTGGCCTAAATTAAGCGGGTTGCCGATGGCCAATACCAGATCGCCGACCTGTGGCTCGAGCTGGGTATCCTGTGGGATCACTGGTAAGTTGTCGGCCTGTACATAGAGCACAGCTAAGTCAGTAATTTCATCCTGGCCTATTAATACCGCTTCCAGCCAGCGGCCATCCTGCAAAGCGACTTCAATGTGATCGGCACCATAGACAACATGGTGGTTGGTCAGAATGTAACCCTGAGCACTCATAATCACCCCTGAGCCTAATTCTTGCCGCTCAATGGTGCGCGGGCGAAGGGAGCGGGGATCGACTACCCGGCTGCGGGTGTAGACATTAACCACGGCGGGAGCTGCACGCCTGACCGCACGATTGTACGAAACAGGCCCCGGCTCACTTTGTTCAGTATGACTGGACCATAAGGGTAACTGAATGCCGGTATACTGAGGCAGCATTAAAATCAGCAGTGCCAGCGCCAGGCCATAGGCGATACTCTTACCCAGGAATAATAAAAATTTAAGCACGTTAACTCAGACGAGAGTCGATAAGTGTGCTTAGCATAGCATTAATAATGCTTAAGCAGTAGCCACTTAGCTACTGCTTAAGCCGTTCTGTCGATTAGCGCAGCAGAATATAAAGCTGATCATTGCCACGACGTATATACAGTGCAGCAACACCACCGTCACGATTTTCCAGCAAGCGGCGTAAATCGGCCAGGTTAGTTACCCGCTGCCGGTTCAGGCCAATAATCATATCGCCTTTACGCAGCCCTAGTTGCGCGGCAGGAGAGTTGCCATCCAGCTCAGTGACTTCCACACCGGCGCTGGCATTATTTAAGGTGGCGCCGTGTAGCATCGGGTGCAGTTGATTGGCTGCCACCTGACCGCTAGTTAGTTCTTGCAATAGCACCTTAATGGCTCGTTCGCGGCCATCACGCCATACACCCAAGGTCGCCTCACGACCGGCGCCCAGAGTAGCAATTTTGGCGCGTAGCTCGTTAAAGCTATGAATACGATTGCCATTCATGCTGATAATGACATCGCCGGCTTTCAGGCCTGCTTTAGCTGCGGCACTGTCGGCAATCACTTCATTGACAAAGGCACCACGATTGACATTCAGGTTTAAAGCTTTGGTCAGCTCGGCAGTGACATCCTGGCCACGAACGCCCAGGCTACCGCGGCGAATTTCACCAAATTCTATGATTTGATCGACCAGGTTTTTCATCATATTGCTGGGAATGGCAAAGCCAATACCGACATTACCGCCGCCGGGACCTAAAATGGCGGTATTGATGCCAATCAACTCGCCCCGTAAATTGACGAGGGCACCGCCGGAGTTACCGCTATTAATAGCGGCATCGGTTTGAATAAAATCTTCAAAACCTTCGATGCCCAGATTGCCCCGACCCAGGCCGCTGATAATGCCGGAGGTCACGGTTTGCTCCAAGCCAAAGGGGTTACCGATGGCAATGGCAAAATCACCTACCCGCAGCCGGTCTGAGTCGGCCAGCTTAAGTTGTACTAATTCCTCGGCGTCAATTTGTAGTAAGGCGACATCACTTTCCGGATCCTCACCCAGTTTTTTTGCTGCGAAAGTGCGGCCATCTTTCAGTTTAATCTGAATATTATCGGCGTCTTTAATCACATGGTAGTTAGTGACAATATAGCCTTTAGCCGCATCAATAATCACGCCTGAGCCCAAGCCGCGAAAAGGTCGCTCTTCGCGCAGCTCGCCCGGGCTGCGTGGGCCAAAGAAATGGCGAAAGGCATCCGGCATACGTTGACGTACTTCACGGCTGCCCATAACAGAAATATGCACCACAGCGGGTGTGGCCTGCTCCAGCATGGGGGCTAGGGTGGGCATTTCCTGATTATCAGCAGTGAAAAAGGGTAAATTTGCCTGGACGGCCGGTGTGGTACTTAAGGCAAAGGCCGCCACTAATGCGGCGGCTGATACGGACAGTTTCTTATTCATCGCGTAATAGTCTCCATTAATAACATGCGACTAAGAACGTTCAGCAATAAAAAAAGTTCATTAAGACCAGTCACTGGTCGGAGCTTACTCCGTTTTACTGTCTGAACGCTCTTTAATCAAACCACTGGCGTAGCCGGCATAATCTTTCGGTTGTTGTTCAACGGCAGAATACACCCGGCGCTTTTCATCGATTTGATGCAGCGACTGTTTAATATGGCTGGCAGTGTCAGAAGACAAGTAGTTTAAGTCTGATTTTACCGGTTGCAGTGGTTGCTCAACCAACTGCATTTTTGACTGCTGCATGTGGCGAGCTATGCGTTCGTAGTTATCATGCAACTGTGACATCAGCTGGTGCGATGTTTCCAGGTGCGCAGAGACTTCCTGACGATACTGCGATAATTGCTGCTGGCTTTCATCCAGCGCCAGTTGTAACTGATGTTGATTAAACTGGCGTAAACTAAACCAGCGAGTCACACCGGCACCCACCACTAAACCTACACCTGCCCACAGCAAACCAAACATTATATCCATGACAACTCCTACAAAAGACTTTCTGTCTCTTAGTGTAACCTAAGTTCTTATCCAGAGTGGTAAGGCATGTTACTATATTCTGACGTATTTAAGGGCATTAGCTGCAGTTTCAAGCAAATTATCATGACACCAATAGAAAAATACCAACAAGACTTGCAGCGCGCTGATTTTCATTTTGATGCGGCCCAGCAACAAGCAGTGGTGCATTTGCAGCGCTTATTTGATGAATTTGTGCAAAAAGTCCCGGCCACACCCAGTTTATGGCAGCGGTTGCGCCTGAAAAAACAGTCATCAACACCTCTGTTAGGGCTGTATTTCTGGGGAGGTGTCGGCCGCGGTAAAACCTATCTGGTCGATACCTTTTATGAGTGTTTACCGACACAACGTAAATTGCGCATTCACTTTCACCGCTTTATGCACCGGGTGCATCAGGAATTAAAACAACTCAGTGGGGTGGCTAACCCGCTGGAACAGGTGGCTGACCGTTTTAAACAACAAACTGACATTATCTGCTTTGACGAATTTTTTGTGTCAGACATTACTGATGCCATGATCCTCGGCACCTTGATGCAAGCGTTGTTTGCCCGCGGCATTTGTCTGGTGGCGACCTCGAATATTGAACCTGATGGCCTGTACCGCAATGGCTTGCAGCGTGCGCGGTTTTTGCCGGCTATTGCCTTAATTAAACAGCACACTCAGGTAGTTAATGTTGATAGCGGTATTGATTACCGGCTGCGTACGCTAGAGCAGGCTGAAATATTTCACTGTCCGTTAGATGAGGTGGCTGAGCAGAATTTACAGCAGTACTTTCTGGCGTTATCGGTAGAGCCCAGGCAGCAACAGGTTGAGGTTGACGTTGCCAACCGCAAACTTAAGGCGCGGGCTGAAGCCGATGGCATTGTCTGGTTTGATTTTAGCCAATTGTGTGAAACCGCGCGCAGTCAATATGACTACATGGAGTTGAGCCGTTGCTACCACACTGTTTTAGTGTCAGGGGTTAAGGCCATGGGGCAACAGAATGATGATGTGGCGAGGCGTTTTATTGCGTTGGTAGACGAGTTTTATGAGCGGCGGGTTAAGCTGATCATGTCTGCAGAACTGCCGCTGGAACAACTCTATAGTCAGGGCCAGCTACAATTTGAATTTAAACGCTGTATCAGTCGTTTACAAGAGATGCAATCGAGGGATTATCTGGCCAGTGCCCACCTGCCATAAAAATTTACGGCTTTTTCAGCTTATTTTTAGCACAAGGGCTGATTTTTAAATTTGCTTAATATATAATCCGCGCCCGGCCTACGTTACAGCCTGGTATTGCCGTTAGCCCGGTAATTTTGTACTCGAAGGGGTGCGATAACGACACTTGTACAACAGCCCTGTACGGTGTCAGGTGTAACTTAAGTTATTTTTTGGAATAGGTTTAAATGAAAACTTTTACTGCAAAACCAGAAAGCGTACAACGCGACTGGTACGTTGTTGATGCAACAGGCAAAACACTGGGTCGTATCGCAACTGAAATCGCTGCTCGCTTACGCGGCAAGCACAAACCAGAATACACCCCTCACGTTGACACTGGTGATTACATCATTGTGGTTAACGCTGAAAAAGTGACCGTAACTGGTAATAAAGCGAAAAACAAAATGTATTACTCGCACACTGGCTTCCCTGGCGGTATCAAGGAAATCAATTTCGAGAAGTTGATCGCGAAGAAACCTGAAATGGTTCTGGAAACAGCTATTAAAGGCATGTTGCCAAAAGGCCCGTTAGGCCGCGCTATGTTCCGTAAGTTAAAAGTTTACGCCGGCGCAGAGCATCAACACGCTGCTCAGCAACCGCAAATCTTAGATATTTAATCGGAGCATAACATGGCACAGAATCAATATTACGGAACTGGTCGTCGTAAAAGCTCAACGGCCCGCGTCTTTTTAAAAGCTGGTTCAGGTAACATTGTTATCAACCAGCGTGGTCTGACTGAGTATTTCGGTCGTGAAACCGCCTGTATGATAGTAAAACAGCCGTTAGAACTGGTCGACATGGTTGAAAAGTTTGACCTGTACATCACTGTTAAAGGTGGTGGTATTTCTGGTCAGGCTGGCGCTATCCGTCACGGTATCACCCGTGCACTGATGGAATTTGACGAGTCATTGCGTCCGGCACTGCGTAAAGCAGGCTTTGTAACGCGTGATGCCCGTCAGGTTGAACGTAAGAAAGTGGGTCTGCGTAAAGCACGTAAACGTCCACAGTACTCAAAGCGTTAATCGCTTTTTGCACCCAAAAAACCCGGCTTATTGCCGGGTTTTTTTTCATCAGGCGTATATCAGCGCACTACTGTAACGCTTTGTTGCTGCCAGTGAATGACTGACCGTTAAGATAATCCTTCATCAAGTCGCTTAATCCTTGTGTAAAGCAAGGCTTTTCATTATGATCGACGTTATTTTTTCAATTATAATAATCGCTGAATTTCAGCCGCTTAAAATTTAATCAGTTAAGCGTAAATGTGGAGATGAGTGGATGAGCAATGCGCCTGTAGATCATGGTCGCCGCCGCTTCCTGACCATTGCAACCTCGGTAGTAGGTGGCGTGGGGGCAGTCGGAGTTGCGGTGCCGTTTATTGCGTCCTGGAGTCCGAGTGAGCGAGCCAAGCAAGCTGGTGCCTCGGTGTCTGTTGACATCAGCAAGCTGGAAGTTGGTCAGTTAATGCGGGCGATGTGGCGTGGCCAGCCGGTATGGATTGTTAAACGCGGCGAGCAAACTTTGCAGGAGCTGAACCTTGTTGAAGAGAGTCTCAGTGACCCTGAATCAAAGCAAGAGCAACAACCGGTTTATGCCCGCAATCAGCACCGGTCCATTCGCCCGGAAATTTTTATCGCTGTCGGTATCTGTACTCACCTGGGTTGTTCTCCTTTGTATCAACACACCACCTTTGATGCTCAGGTAGAGGGTGTGCGTTCTGGTTTCTTCTGTCCTTGTCATGGTTCCACCTTTGATATGGCTGGCCGTGTATTCAGTGGTGTACCTGCACCAACTAATCTGCGGGTACCACCGCATATGTATATAGACGACAACACCATTATAATCGGTGAAGATGAGGGGGCTGTCTGATGTTTAAAAATGTGATGGACTGGATCGAGTATCGTTTGCCCTTTATGGACAAAATGAAGCTACACGTTACCCAGTATCCGGCTCCGAAAAACTTTAACTTCTGGTACTTGTTTGGTTCGCTGGCTATTTTAGTGCTGGTCAATCAGATCCTGACCGGTATCTGGCTAACCATGAATTATGAGCCTTCTGCTGAAGGTGCTTTCCGCTCTATTGAATATATCATGCGTGATGTTGAATATGGCTGGTTGCTACGCTACATGCATTCTACCGGTGCCTCGGCGTTCTTTGTGGTGGTGTATTTACACATGCTACGCGGTATGTTGTATGGCTCTTATCAGAAGCCACGGGAATTGCTGTGGATTTTCGGTATGCTGATTTATCTGGTACTGATGGCTGAAGCCTTTATGGGCTACATGCTGCCATGGGGCCAGATGTCATTCTGGGGTGCTCAGGTTATTATCTCGATTTTTGGTGCGCTGCCGATTATTGGTGAAGAGCTGACGCTGTGGATCCGTGGTGACTATGTTATTTCCGGTGCTACCCTTAACCGTTTCTTTGCGCTGCATGTTATCGCTTTGCCACTGGTATTAGTGATTCTGGTATTTTTACACATCATGGCACTGCACGAGGTAGGCTCAAATAATCCGGATGGTGTCGATATTAAGCGCGATAATGATGGCAGTGTTGAGCTGACTGAAGCGGATAAGAAGTTTCAATTTCACCCGCATTTCAGCAAGGGTGGCAAAAAAGTGATTGTCGATGCTATCCCATTCCATCCTTATTACACAGTTAAAGACATTATGGGCGCAGCAGTGTTCTTGTTTATCTTTGCCTGGGTCATTTTCTTCTGGCCTGAAGGCGGTGGTTTCTTTCTTGAGCGGCCAAACTTTGAACCGGCTAACCCATTAAAAACGCCTGATCACATTGCTCCTGTCTGGTACTTTACGCCGTTCTACGCCATTTTGGCGGCTATCCCGCAAAAGTTGGTGGGTGCTATCGCTATGTTCGGTGCGATTTTAGCGCTGGCTTTATTACCGTGGATTGACCGTGGCAAGGTACGTTCAATCCGTTACCGCAGCACCTTCCACAAGTGGAATATGGCTAACTTCTGTATCAGTTTTGTTGCCTTAGGTTACTTAGGTACTCAGGAGCCGGTCGGCATTAACGTGATCTTATCACGTACTTTCTCTTTCACCTACTTCGCGTTCTTTGTGTTGTTGTGGGTATACAGTAAAAATGAAAATACTAAACCGTTGCCAGAGAGGTTGACCTGATGCTTAAGACCATTATATCTGCTGTTGCGCTATTGGCTTCATCAGTCGTGCTGGCTGCGGGCCCAAGTATTCCACTGGACAAAGCACCGGTTGATCTACGCGACAAAGCATCACTGCAACGCGGTTTAGCGATGTACCAAAACTATTGTCTGGGCTGCCACCAAATGGAATATCAGCGCTATGCCCGCTCTTTCCGTGATTTAGATATCCCGGAAGAGTTGGGTATGCAGCACCTGATGTTTACCGGTGAGCGGGTGGGCGATTTTATTACCAACAATATGAAACCTGCGGATGCCAGTAACTGGTTTGGTACTGTAGCCCCTGATTTAACTAACGTATCACGGGTTCGCACTGCTGACTGGATTTATACTTATTTACGGACATTCTACCGTGATGACAGCCGTCCCTTTGGCGTGAACAATGATGTGTTCCCTATGGTCGGTATGCCGCATGTGCTGCAGGAATTACAAGGTGTTCCTTATAAGGCATACGAAACCCGTTTGGTTGATGGCCAGCCGAAAGAAGTTTACGTTGGTATCAGAACAGACGGCAGCGGTGAGATGAGTAACGAAGAATATGACCGTGCCGTCGGCGATCTGGTAAACTACCTGGTCTATGTCGGCGAGCCGACTAAGCTGCAATCTCAGCAGTTAGGTTATAAGGTATTAATCTTTTTAGCCATCTTCTTTGTGTTGGCATTGTTGCTGAAGAAAGAATACTGGAAAGATGTTCATTAAGTAGCTGTTTTTAAACGGTTGTTTTTTCAGGGGCCTTAGCGCCCCTTTGCTGTTTTTTATTTTACCGGAGGAATACATGGCGATCATTGCCAATAAGCGCCCAGTGATGACGTTGTTCACTGCCATAGATGAGATGTCTAGTCATCAGGTGCGCATCGTACTGGCGGAAAAAGGTGTGACTGTGGATATTCTCCAGGTAACTCAGGACAATCTGCCGGAAGATCTTTATGAAGTGAATCCTTATGGCAGCCTGCCAACCTTGTTAGATCGTGAGCTGGCACTGTATCAGGCGGATATCATTATGGAGTACCTGGATGAGCGCTTCCCGCATCCACCGCTAATGCCGGTGTATCCGGTAGCCCGTGGCCAGGCGCGTTTAATGATGTATCGTATCAAAAATGATTGGTACAGTTTGGCCGCTAAGATTACTGCTGGCGGTAGCGATGCTGACACAGCGCGCTTGGAGTTAAAAGAAGGCTTGTTGTCTATTGCGCCGCTGTTTAATGAAGCACCGTATTTTATGAGCGAAGAGTTTGGTCTGGTCGATTGTTACATGGCCGCCTTACTGTGGCGCTTACCTGCGTTCGGTATTGAATTGAATGGTGTCGGCAGCAAAGAGCTGAAGAACTACATGGCGCGCATTTTTGAGCGTGATGCCTTTCAGGCATCATTAACCGATATCGAGCGGGAGATCCGGCGCGGAGTGCGCTTGTAATGAGCCGCATGTCGCCAAACCGCCCTTATTTGCTCAGGGCCTTTTACGACTGGATAGTCGATAATCAATGCACTCCTTATCTGGTAGTGGATGCGACTTTTCCTGCCGTTACGGTACCCAGGGAGTTTGTACAAAATGGTCAAATCGTGTTGAATGTGTTGCCTTCTGCTGTCGGGAATTTGCAGTTAGGCAATGACATTATTACCTTTAACGCCCGTTTTAGTGGCAAACCCTTTGCGCTGTCTATTCCGGTGCAAGCCGTGTTGGCTATTTACGCCCGTGAAAACGGTGCAGGCACGGTCTTTACACTGGAAGAAGACGAAGATGAAGCAGATCTGTTCGACGCTTTAGACGACGATGACACAGGCGTTGAGCTGACTGAACCGACCGATCCTGGCAAGCCGAAAAAAGGCAGTCATTTAAAACTGATTAAATAGCTACTTTAGCCCTTGGCTGCCAATTGCCAGAAACGCTGCAATAACGGCTCAGCTTGGCGTTTGGCCAGCATACAGAGCCCTAAGTTAAAGGGTTCAAACTGATAGCCGACATTGATAACACGTACCCGGTCTTTGACCGGGCTATGTTGTAACACCGGCTCGGTACTGAGCGCTATACCACTGCCCAGCGCTACCATCGATACCATTGCCTCATGGCCATCCACTTTTGCCACTATTGGCGGATTAATTTGTGCTGCCTGCAGCCATTGATCTACCCGCAGTCTGGCCGGGCCGTGCTCGGGTAAAATAAGTGGGATCTCTGACCAATCAATCTGCGGTTTTGCCAGCAGATCTGTGGTTTTACAGGGGATCACCGGCGCAATTAACCATACCGGTAAATGGGCAATAGTTTGAAACAACATAGTCGACGGCAGTTGCTGCGGGTGGGCGGCGATGGCGATATCGGCCTCATCATGCCTGATTTTATCTATGGCAAGGGCAGCGTCGCCGGTGGTCAGCTGAATTTCTGCTTTAGGGCATTGCAGCCGAAAGCGGTCCAGAATCGCCGGTAAATGGCTGTAGCTGGCGGTCACTGTACAAAATAGTCTGATAGCGCCGCTAAGTTCTGCACTGGCCAATTGTAAATCCAGTTGCAGCTGATGCCACTCATCCAGCCATAGCCTGGCAAATTGCTGCATGCGTTTGCCGGCGGGGGTCAGTTGCACTGAGCGCTTATCGCGGGTAAACAGTGGGGCATTCAGCTCTTGCTCCAGCCGTTGGATCACCCGCGTCAGTGTAGAGGGGCTAACATAGAGTTGCTCACTGGTTTTGGCAAAGTTCAGGCTTGAGGCCAGGTGCAAGAATAATTGTGCGCTGCGGCTATCCATCAATACATCTCTATTTCATTTTCTGCAATTCAGAATTGATAATATATCACTTCACGCAATAAAAGCCATGACGTAGACTGCACTCATTAAAGCAGATAACGACGCTGCTTATGACTGCTAAGCAGTCAACTGAAACGAATTTGATGAGACGGTTATGAGCAATTATTTTAACACCTTAAGTTTACGCCAGCAGTTACAACAATTGGGCCAGTGTCGCTTTATGGATAAAGCCGAATTTTCTGATGGCTGCCAATTTATCAAGGACTGGAACATCGTTATCGTCGGTTGTGGTGCTCAGGGCTTAAACCAGGGCCTGAATATGCGCGACTCTGGCTTAAACATCAGTTATGCCCTGCGTGAAGAAGCCATCAGCGAAAAGCGGGCTTCTTACCAGAAAGCCAGCAGCAATGGTTTTACCGTTGGCACTTACCAGCAGTTAATTCCGCAGGCAGATTTAGTGTTAAACCTGACTCCGGATAAACAGCACAGCAGCGTGGTGGATGCGGTGATGCCACTGATGAAGCAAGGTGCCACCTTAGCCTATTCGCATGGTTTTAATATCGTAGAAGAAGGCAAACAAATCCGCCCTGATATCACTGTGGTAATGGTGGCGCCGAAATGCCCGGGTACTGAGGTACGTGAAGAGTACAAGCGTGGCTTTGGTGTGCCGACATTGATTGCCGTACACCCGGAGAACGATCCTAAAGGTCAGGGGTTGGCCGTAGCTAAAGCCTATGCTTCGGCCACCGGCGGTGATCGGGCAGGGGTGTTGCAGTCATCTTTTATTGCTGAAGTAAAATCAGACTTAATGGGTGAGCAAACTATCCTGTGCGGTATGTTGCAAACAGGCGCTATCCTGGCCTTTGACAAGTTAGTGGCTGAGGGCTTTGAAGCCGGTTATGCCGCTAAACTGATTCAGTATGGTTGGGAAACGGTGACTGAAGCGCTGAAGCATGGCGGCATCACTAACATGATGGACCGGTTGAGTAATCCGGCCAAAATCAAAGCCTATGATTTGGCAGAAGAGTTAAAAGTAACGCTTCGGCCATTATTTGAAAAGCATATGGACGATATCATCAGCGGTGAGTTCTCGCGCACTATGATGGCGGACTGGGCCAATGATGATAAAAACCTGCTGACCTGGCGCGAGCAAACCCGTGACAGCGGCTTTGAGCAAGCGCCGGTGTCGGATGAAAAAATTACTGAGCAAGAATATTTCGACCGCGGTGTTTTACTGGTGGCTATGGTAAAAGCCGGCGTTGAGCTGGCGTTTGAAACCATGGTTGATGCCGGCATTATTGCTGAGTCGGCTTACTACGAGTCGCTGCATGAAACGCCATTAATTGCCAATACTATCGCCCGCAAGCGCTTGTATGAGATGAACGTGGTGATTTCTGATACTGCCGAATATGGCAATTATCTGTTTGCCCATGCCGCCGTGCCTTTGCTGCGCGACAAGGTCAACAGCTTAAGCACTGACTATATCGGTAAAGGCATCAGCCACAGCCAGACTGGCGTGGATAACCTGAAACTTATCGCGGTCAATGAAGCGATACGGCAGCACCCGGTAGAGCAGGTGGGTAAAAAATTACGTGGTTATATGACCGCCATGAAACGAATTGTAGAGGCGAACTAACGCGCTTTAAATGAATGATGTGGTTAATGGCGATTAACGCTGGGCAGTGCCCGCGTTAATGCCAGACCAATAACGATGTTATACGTGGACCTTGGTTGTTTTGCCCCGCTTGTCGGGGCTTTTTTTATCTGAAACAAGGCCAGCTATAACGCTGGCCTCATGTTGAGTAAGCCAGTGAGTTTTACCTTTAAGCGCCGCAATGGCCGTTTGATATCTTCCAGAATAAGATAGAAGCAAGGCACCAGTATCAGCGTAATTAAGGTGGCAAAGAGTACAGCGAAACTGAGTGAAATGGCCATTGGAATGACAAATTGCGCCTGCAGGCTGGTTTCAAACATAATAGGCACCAGGCCAAAAAAGGTGGTTAAGGAGGTCAGTAATATGGCCCGAAAGCGCATACTGCCGGCCGAGACAATCGCCTCTTTCAAAGATAAGCCGCGCGCTCTGGCCTGATTCACATAGTCGGTAAACACCAGGCTGTCGTTTATCACCACACCAGCCGCTGCTATCATGCCGAAAAATGAAAACAGCGACAAATCAAAGCCTAAGAAGAAGTGTGCCCATAAGGCACCGGTCATGCCAAAGGGGATCACAGACATAATGATAAGCGGTTGGCTATAGCTTTTTAAGGGGATCGCCAGCAGGATATACACCAGCAGTAAGCCAGCTACCATGTAAAGCAGCATCTGATCCCGTTGTTTTTGTTGCTCTTCAATCTGGCCACCCAGCTCAGATTTCACTCCTGGGAAGCGCTTAAGTACCTCAGGCATAATATCAGCCCGGACTAATCGCACCACTTCAGAGGTGGTGACTTGCTGTTGATCAACACTAGCATCAATACGCACGTTTCTAAAACCCGCTTCGCGGTTAATGCGCGAAATACCTGGTAATTCAGCAATGTTGGCTACATCACCCAGCATGACAAAATCGCCATTAGCCAGTTTTAGCCGGGTATATTGTAACGCCGCTACCTGCTGCCGGTACTCCCTGGGATAGCGCACCATCACCCGTACCTCATCACCGTCACGGATCATGCGCTGTGCTTCTATACCATAAAAACTATGGCTAACCTGCTGTGCCAGCCAGGTTGGCGTCAAGCCCAGTTGATGTGCCAATGGTTTCAGTTCCAGGTTTAATTCTTTGCTGCCCGAATCTATAGTTGAGCCTAAATCATAGACGCCGGGTATTTTACTCAGCTCAGCAATCAGGGCATGGCCTGCGGCGTTCAGTTGATCAATATCGCTGCCAAATAAGCGGTAGCCCAATTCTCGCTGCGCGCCGCCACTAAACAAATCATCTCTGACCTGAATAGTGCGCACCCCAGCCAGCTCCGGTAAGCTCTCACGCCAGCGACGGCCCAGCTCAAAAGCATCAATAGGCCTATCTGCTTCATCCACCAGGGTAACCAGAATAGTGCCGCGGGTTTGGTTGTTTAGCCAGGCCATCACATGCTTGACCATAGGCTGGCCGGTCTCTTGCTGCACCAAGGCGTCTTGCTGATAAACCAACTGCTCAAGCTGTTGCAAAATAACCAGGCTTTGTTGTTCTGACGCATTTTGATGCATTTCAAAGCGGATCTCCGGGTAATCATGCGGTACCGGAGGCGTCATCACCATTCGCACATGATTGGCCGAAATCAACGCCACACCGCTGAGTAAGATACCAAAAAATACCGCCAGAGTGGCGTATCTATGCGCCATGCACAGCTGCAATAACGGCTGATAGCGCAACTGAATAAAATCCTGGAAACGCTTGTTAAAGCGCATACGCCAACCGTTCTCAGGCAAAGGCGTTAATTTTGTATGGGCCAGATGCGCTGGCAGGATCAGCTTAGATTCGATAAGGCTGAACAACAAACAACAAACGACCACTATAGAAATAACTTTAAACTCATTGGCTTCAATGCTATTTCCAAACATAAAAGGCGCAAAGACAGCCATAGTGGTCAACACACCAAAGGTTGCGGGTACGGCAACGCGCTGGGCTCCGCGAATAATGTTGTCGATACTGTGGCCCTGTAATTCAGTTTCATGATAGGCGCTTTCACCGATGACTATCGCATCGTCTACAACTATGCCTAGCACCATAATAAAGGCGAACAAGCTGATAATGTTAATAGTGACACCGGCAAAGGGCATCAGCCAGATGGCACCCAGAAAGGCTATGGGTAAGCCCAACATCACCCAGAACGCCACTTTAAAACGTAAGAACAGCATCAGCATCAAAAATACCAAGACGGCACCCTGCAACAAGTTACTCCACATCATGTTGAGCCGGCCATTCAGGTAGTAAGTCATATCGACCAGGGTGTGCAACTGATAGTCACCTTGTAATTGCTTATTTTTGAAGTCAACATATTGGTGCACACTGGCGGCGACATCTGGAAGCGACTGGGTTGCTGACGCTTTTACTGCCATAAAGGCAGCGGGCTTGCCGTCGTAGCGCATATAGTTAATGCGCTCTTCAAAACCATCATAGATGTTGGCAATATCGCCCAGGCGAATTTGTTCACCCTGCGGGCCGGTGATGATCGGCAGTACAGCAAATTCAGCGGCACGATAAGCGCGTTGCTCGGAGCGAATGGTAATCATACCGGCATCAGAGCGGATCATGCCGGCTGATACATTGTCAGAGTGTTGTGCGATGGCCCGGCTAACATCCTGCAAACTAATGTTGTAACGCTCAAGTGTTGCCGGTGCTATTTCAATGCCAATTTCCCAGGCAGGCATCGCATCAAAATCAACAAAGCTGATATTGTCCAGTTGTAGCAATTCATTTTTGATTTGCCGGCCCATGGCTTTTAGTGCTAATTGATCCGGCGTACCGGTCAATACCAGATTGACGGCGTCCTGGCGCCATTCCACCTGATAAATGGTTAGCGGCTCCATCGCGCCCGGAAAGGTGCTGATGGCGTCCATTTTCAGTTTTACCTGATCTAATCTGGACGAGACATCTATGCCCGGCTGTAATTCAATGCTGACCTGACCACCGCCACGCCAAGCGTTACTGCGATAGCGCTTAATACCTTCAATATCAGTCAGGGCTTCTTCAATTTTAATCAGAATACCTTCTTCAATTTCTTGCGGAGCCGCGCCGCGGAAGGTGGCATTAACATGGATAAAATTAACTTCAACGGCAGGAAACATTTGACGTTGCATCGTGGCGTAAGTGATTAACCCCATTACCACGATAAAAACCATTAATAAGTTAGCTGCAACGCTGTTGCGGGCGAACCAGGCAATAATGCCTCTTTCAGGATTATAAGGCATGTTTTACTCCGCTTTGACAACGTCAGCATCAGGTTGCTCAGTGCGCACCAGCATACCGGGTTGCGGAAAACTCGGTACTGTTAAAATAAGCTGTTGGCCGTCGGTTAAGCCGGCTCTGACATAAGCTATTCTGCCGGTTTGTCTAACCACCTCTACCGCTTGATGCTGCATGGTCATATCGTCCTGCAATAACCACACTTTGCCATCATAAAGTGCATCCTGGGGTATTGCATAAAGCTTATCCTCTACCCGTCCGGCCAGACGGACTTCAACATATTGGCCAAAGCGAATAACCGGTTGCTGGCTGCGTAATGAATAAGGGTCATCTAATTGCACCACTAAATGGCTCATGCGGGTCTGACTGTTGACCAGCCCCAGGTCGCGCACGACAGTGGCGCTGCGGCTAAGCTGCTCTGTGCGCAGTTCTGCCGGAATACCCATGCGCTCTTCTGGTAAAAAAGCCAAATCAAAACTGGCAACGGGCACATAGAGCTCCGCCTGCTCTACGCTATACAGCTCGCCCAAGGGCGTACCAGCACTGACCACCTGGCCCAGGCCTATTTGCCGTTTCACCACAAGCGCATCATAAGGGGCGGTGATGCGGGTTCGCTGTAAATCGCGTTGCGCTTTTTGCAGTGTCGCCTTGGCTGACGTTAACATGGCTTCTGCACTGAGTAATTGCGGTTCGCGCAAGGCTAAAGCGCTGATTTGCTCACGGGACAGATGTCGTAATTCTTGCTCGGCCACCCGGGCTTGCGCTTGCTCTTGCGCCAGGGCGGCTTGAGCACTAGCAACCGCCGCCTGAGCACTGAGCAAAGCGACCTGATAGTCGGCATCATCTAGTTGCGCCATCACTGTGCCCTTGGTGATAACGCCCCCGGCAATAAAATTTGGATCTATTGCGACTATGCGCCCAGATACTTCAGGTGTCAGGGTGGTGTGCTCTTTCGGTTTCACTTCTGCCCATAATTGCAGTTCAAAACGATGAGGCTGTGCCTGCAGTTGCTCAGTAAGTACCAGCGGTGCCAGATTCTTAGCCTTATCTTTTTGTATTGGTGGTTTTGCCGTGGCCTGAATGGTAATAAATGCAATGATGGCAAAGCCAAAAGCTGCGCCGGCGATAAGCCCTTTCTGTCTGGTTTTCATAAAGACACTCCATGCCTGATATATGTACGCTAACATACCAAAACCGAGCTTTAATGATAGTCGTAAATTGTTAGTAAATATTAGCCCAGCTTGCACCTTGTGGTTTTTTTTCAGTGCGTCTTGCATTGTGTTTCGGTTCAGCTGATTTTATAGTCTGAGACTTGTGCTTTAACTTCTTCATAAACAACGGGATCGCTGATGAAAAACATTGCTCTGGTAGCGCACGATGGCAAAAAAGCCACCCTGCTAGAATGGATTGGCAAGCATAAGGCGTTTTTTGCCGATAAAAATTTAATTGCCACCGGCACCACCGGCAAACTTATTAGTGATGCGTTGCAACAACCGGTGCGTTGTATGGCCAGTGGTCCACTGGGTGGTGATCAACAAATTGGGGCTTTAATTGCCGAGCAGCAAATAGACTGGCTTATTTTCTTTTGGGATCCACTGTCATCGCAGCCGCATGACCCTGATGTTAAAGCGTTAATCCGCCTTGCTGTGGTATGGAATATTCCAGTGGCTTGTAACCGTGCCACCGCCGATTTTATTATTCACTCCAGGTTGTATCAGCAGGATTATCAACGCGAAGTACCGGATTTTTCAGCGCATAACAGACGCTTGACCAGAAACTGACGCAAATTGCAGCGAAGCTGATAGATACACTGCTACAATCCAGAGGTTTTAGCCTTAGCGCGGCCGAAACTGACCTGAGTACAGCCAGATGAAGTGGGAGTGGTGTCATGACCGAGGTCGCTGAGCTTGATGTAATCGCGTTTAATCTGGCGGTCAGCCCATTGCTGCGTCTGGTGATCCACTTAACGGGTTTCGAAACGGCTTTTATTACTGAAATTGATCTCACGGCGGGCCGGCAAAGGATAGTACTGGCAGAAAACCACGGCCGCTTGCAGCTGGCCGCCGGTGCTGAAGTCGACTTGTCAGATTCAATGTGTCAATTAATGTTCAGTCAGCAACTTACTACGACGGCTGAGCTTAGCCAGTTGTTTCCCGATAGCAAAGGGGTGCAGCTGGGCATGCAAAGCTTTGTGGTCTTGCCGATCACCATAGGCGATAAGATGATAGGTACGCTCTGTGGTGCCGATGTCTCGCCTAAGACCCTGACGCCAGCGCAGCATAACAGTTTACAATTAATATCTGAGGCTTTGTCGTCGCAATTACAGGCTTTGCTCAACGCCAGGCAGCACCGGCTGGAGGCGCAGCAGGCCCAACGGAAAGTGACGAAATTACAAAGCAAGGTTGAGGATCTGGCTGAGCTGGCCAATACCGATCCATTAACGGAGTTATTAAACCGCCGCGGTTTTCAGCTGCGTAGTGCTGAAGCGGCGCAACTTTGCAGCCGCTCTGGGTTGTTGCTATCGATAATGATGATTGATATTGATCATTTTAAAGGTTTTAACGATACGCATGGTCATGAACAGGGTGATGACATGATAAAGCTGGTGGCTGAGGGATTACGCCGGGTCGCACGTACGACGGATGTCCTCTGCCGGCTGGGCGGCGATGAGTTTATACTGGCGGCGGTCGATACTAACGCCGCCGGTATGACGGCATTGGCCGAGCGATTACTGCACGATGTGCGACAGCAAAGTAAGCAACTTGGCCTACCGTGTACGCTGAGTATCGGCATCGCTTGTGGTCAGCCTGACGATGTCGAGCTGCTGATGAAAGAGGCTGATATGGCGTTATACCAGAGTAAAGACGCTGGCCGTAATGCCGTATCGGTTTATGCAGAGTAAACTGGCAGCAGGCCCTCTGCACTGCTGCCGGAATAATTGTGCCCCTGGCGGTTAGTCGCTGGTACCCGCGCCAAGGAAGCGTTCTAGCCAGCCCTGGAACTCACTGAACCAGAAAAGTGAATTATTGGGTTTTAATATCCAGTGGTTTTCGTTAGGGAAGTATACCAAGCGCGCATCCAGCCCTTTGCCTTTGTACACACCATACACCTCTAAGCCCTGGGTTGCCGGCACCCGGTAGTCCAGTTCACCGTGGATCACCAGCATAGGGGTGACAAACTTATCGGCATGCATGGCCGGGCTCCATTGGAGCATGGTCTCAAGGCCATCCCAGGGCGCACCACCATAGGCATGTACCCGGTGTGAGGTGCCGTCTGAGGCAAATTGGCCCATCAGGTTGTAGACGCCGGCGTGATTAATCAGCGCTTTATAGCGATCGGTATGGCCGGCAATCCAGCTGACCAGATAACCACCATAGCTGCCGCCGGCGGCGGCTAAGCGGTTTTCATCAATAAAGCCGCGCGCTAGCATATAGTCGACTGCGGCTTCGCTGTCGATAAAGGGTTTGGTTGGGTGTTCGCCATGAATCGACAGCGCAAACTCTTGGCCAAAACTGGTTGAGCCATGAAAGTTCGGCATGATGGTGACATAACCCGGCGCGGCAAACGCCTGCGGGTTCCAGCGGAAGCTAAAGCCGTCGCCAAAAAAGCCATGCGGGCCGCCGTGTAACAGGTTCAGTAACGGCCATTTTTTGCTGGCGTCAAAGTTAGGCGGGTAAATCACATACATTTGAATAGCCTTACTGTCAGCGCCGGTATAGCTGACCTCTTCTACCTTACCCCAGGCGATACTTTGCTGCAGTTCACGGTTAAACTGGGTGAGTTGGGTCAGATTGCGGCCATTGGTTTGCAGTTTAAATAACTCCGGGAACTGGCTGATACCATCCTGCACCACCAGCAGTTGGTTGTTTGCTGCCACCGCTAAGCCGCTGTTACTTTGATTACGCAGCACTTCACGCACCTTACCGCCACTGGCTGGCAGGGCAAAAATCGAGTTTTTCGCCCGATCGCCGGCCTGGAAGAACAGCGTTTTGCCATCGCGGCTAAATTGCCAGTTGCCGGGCGATAAATCCAGCTCGGGCGCCAGTGACAGCCTGTTGCCCGTGCGCAGATCGTAACGGATGAGTTTTACATTATCGGCATAGAAATCGCTGCGGTTGCGCTGGCCGTATACCAGATAGCGGCCATCCGGGCTAAATAGCGGGTTAGTGTCACTGGCCGGATTATCGGCAGTAATATTGGTGTACTGGCCACTGCCATCCAGAGTTAACAGCAGAATGTCGTTATTCAGCTCATCATAAGGCGGCAGGCTGGTAATGGCGCTTAACGCCAGGGTTTTGCCATCCGGCGCTATGTCATAATCGACACCACCACCTATATTGAACCAGCACGCCCAACCCGGGGTGAGCTCGGATACCTGCTCAGTGGCCAGTTCTAGTTTGAATAAGCGTGGAAAGTTATCATCGGTTAACCAACGATCCCAGTGCCGGTAAACACGGTTTTCGGTGACTTTAGCGCTGACTTTACTGTTTTTTTGCTCTGTTAACGTTTTACCAAGGGCGTTAAAGTCACCGTCAAAATTGGCCGGTACCTGCGCCATAAAAATAATGGCCTTGCCATCAGGCGTAAAACGCGGCGCTGACACGCCCACCGGCAGTTTGGTCACTTGCCGGGCTTCGCCACCCTTGCTGTTCATCACAAATAGCTGGTTGCTGCTGTTGCCGCGCCTTGCGACAAAGGCCAGTTGCTGAGCATTGGGGCTCCACTGCACGCCACTTTCACTGCCCTCATCAAAGGTTAGCTGGGTTTGCCGGCCAGAGGCGATGTCCAGAAGGTACAGATCCGCGTTACCCCGATCGGTGGTTACATCATAGCGGGTAGCGGTAAACAGCGCTTGCTTGCCATCGGGTGACACAACTGGGCTACCGATGCGGGTGGCCTGCCATAAGTCGTTAGCAGTAATAGGCCGGGTCTCGCTGGCCTGGGCGATGCTGCCCAAGCTTAATAGTAAGCCCGTCAGCAGTAAGCCTGCTTTAAGTGTGTTAAATCGCGAAGAAATAGCGTTCATAATTATCCCTGTTAAGGGTCCAATATTGTATAGCAATTTCTGCAGCTTAGCACAGCCATGGCGCCAAGGCAGGGCAGGCTGCGGTTGACCGCCCGCATGTTGCGATAAAATTTAATGAACATAACAGCCGTGTGCTTTTATCCTGCTCACTGACCGCTTCAGCGGCCTTAGTCTGCCACTGACCGCTAAAGTGAGGCATAATCTAGGGCGTTATTTTTTGAGGACTGCTGATGACAGCTATTATCTTGGGCCCGCTAGCCTTGCCACTTTCTCCTATGCTGTTGCTGATCAGTGTGCTGCTGGGGTTGTTAGTGGCGGCGCTGGTGGCGCGGAAACATAAGGTATCGGTCACCGATCCCTTACTCACCTTATTACTGGGCAGCTTGCTGGTGGGGCGTATAGTCTTTGTAGCCCGTTATGCCGACAGCTTTGATTCAGTGTGGCAGATGCTGGATTTTCGGGACAGGGGCTTTGATCTGGCGGCCACGCTATTGGCGGCGGCAGTGATCTTATGCTGGTTACTGTGGCGGCGCCGTCAGCAGCGCAAGGCTATGCTAGCCGGTGTACTAACGGCGGCTATGCTGCTGGCAGTGTTTAGCTCGGTGATTTATCTGGGACAACAACAGGCGGTGTTACCCGCTTACAGTTTTGAGCGGTTAAATGGCCAGCAGGTTAATCTGGCCGAACTGGGGCAGGGCCAGATCACAGTGGTGAATTTGTGGGCCAGCTGGTGCCCGCCCTGTCGTCGGGAAATGCCGGTATTGCAACAAGCTGAGCAAGATTACCCGCAAGTACGTTTTGTGCTGTTAAATCAGCGCGAGCACCCTGAGCTGGTGCAGCAGTATTTAGAGCAGGCCGGGTTGCAGTTTCAGCATGTGCTGCTGGATCGGCAAGGCCAGTTGGCGACGCAATTGGGCGCGCATGGTTTACCTGTTACCCTGTACTTTGATGGTGAGGGCCAGTTGCTACACAGCCATATGGGTGAAGTATCGGCCGCCAGCTTAAAACAACGGTTACAACAATATATACCGTAAACGTATTGAGAATAATTCGCGTTTGTGGTTAGATAAGCGCCTTGCCATAAGGGCTGATGTCGGAGTGGGCGCAGATGAAAATAAAGTCAGGTTTGTTGATGTTAGCGGCACTGGCCAGTGCCGGTTTGAATAGTGCTTCGTTGTGGGCAAATGAGGTAAATATTTACTCGGCGCGCCAGGAAGAGCTGATTAAGCCCTTACTTGATAAGTTTAGCGCCGACACCGGCATTAAAGTCAATTTAATCACCGGCAATGCTGATGAGTTAATCACCCGTATCAGCAGTGAGGGCCGCAACAGCCCGGCCGATTTGCTGTTGAGCACCGACGTGGGCCGCTTAGCGCGGGCCAAAGAGCAAGGTATTTTACAACAGGTTAGCTCCAACATTCTTGATAGTCAGATCCCCGCAGCTTTGCGTGATCCGGCTGGCTTGTGGTTTGGCTTAACCGTGCGCGCCCGGCCGATTCTGTATGTGCCTACTAAGGTTGACCCGAGCGAGTTATCTACGCTGGCCGATTTAACCTCAGCTAAATGGCGTGGCCGCATTTGTGTGCGCTCGTCCAACAATATTTATAACCAGTCTATGGTGGCGGCGTTAATTGCCCATGATGGTGTGGCCGTTAGTGAGCAGTGGGTCGAAGGATTGGTGCGCAATCTGGCGCGGCCACCGCGCGGTGGCGACAGAGATCAAATAAAAGCCGCGGCGGCCGGGGTCTGTGATATCGCGCTGGCTAACACTTATTATTTAGCCGGCATGCTGGCCGATGCGCGTGATAAAGCCGATGCCGAAAAAGTAGCGGTATTCTGGCCGGATCAGGCTGGTCGTGGTACTCATATCAATATCTCCGGTGCCGGTGTTGCTGCACATGCACCGAATCAGGCTAATGCTATCCGCTTGCTGGAATATATGGTTCAGCCGGCGGCGCAGCAGTGGTATGCCGAGGCCAACCATGAATACCCGGTGCTGGCCGATGTGGCGATCAGTGAGCTGTTAAAAAGTTTTGGTGACTTTAAAGCCGATAGCCTGGAGCTGAGTAAGGTAGCGGAATTAAATGCCGAAGCCATTCGTATTATGGACAGGGCCCGTTGGCGCTAAGGCTTACCGCCTGATGAGGATAAACGCGTGCCGCTGATACGCAGTAAAGCGCACAACAGTCACCGTCTGGCATTGCTGACAGAGGGCTTAAAACACTGGCAAGACAGCTGGCGCTGGGCGGTATTGCTGCCCGCGCTGTTGTTAGCTTTGCCGGTGCTGATGGTGTTTGCCAGTCTGTTCAGCCCACAGTGGGAGCTGTGGGCGCATCTACGCGCCACTGTGTTGGCCGATTATGTCATCAATTCTTTAGTGCTGGCCTTTGGCGTAGGCCTGGGTGCCTTATTGCTGGGTACCGGCAGCGCCTGGCTGGTGGCCAATTATCAGTTTGCCGGCCGGCGTGTGCTGGAATGGCTGTTGCTGCTGCCGCTGGCCATGCCGGCTTACATTATTGCCTATACCTATACCGGCATGCTGGATTTTGCCGGGCCTGTACAAAGTGCGCTGCGTGAGCAGTTTGACTGGCGCTTTGGCGATTATTGGTTTCCAGAAATCCGCTCGCTCGGTGGCGCTATTATTATGCTGTCGCTGGTGCTTTATCCCTATGTTTATATGCTGGCGCGCACCGCCTTTCGTGAGCAGTCCGCCTCGTTGCTCGAAGCCAGCCGTACCTTGGGCTTAACCCCGCGCCAGCATTTCTGGCAGGTGGCCTTACCGTTAGCGCGGCCGGCTATTTTAATCGGTACGGCATTGGCAATGATGGAAGCCTTTGCTGATTACGGTACGGTGCAGTATTTTGGCGTTAATACCTTCACTACCGGCATATTCCGTACCTGGTTTGGTATGGGTAATCAGCTGGCTGCCGCGCAACTGGCCGCCATGCTTAGCAGCTTTGTGCTGTTGTTGCTGATCTTAGAGCGTTGGTCACGGCGCAAAATCCGCTATTTTCATCAGGGACAAAAACACAGCAGTGTCGCCAGGCGTCAGTTAAGTCGGCCGCGGCAGTGTATTGTGCTGGCCTTGTGTTTACTGCCGGCCACACTGGGCTTTGGCTTACCCGCCTGGCAACTGCTGAGCTGGGCGCTGCAAAGCTGGCACACTACACTTGATCAGCAGTTTGCCCGTTTAGTCTGGAACAGTTTTTCGCTGGCAGCGATGGCTGCCGTGCTATCGGTGTTGCTGGCGTTATTATTTGCTTACGCGAAACGCTTGCGCCGCGATCCCTGGGTGCGGCTGCCGGTACAATTTGCTGCACTGGGCTACGCTATTCCGGGCACAGTTATTGCTATTGGCGTGATGCTGCCGCTGGCCTGGTTTGACCGTCATGTTGATTTATTGGCCGAGCAATGGTTTGGGGTGCGCACAGGTTTATTATTGTCAGGCACCATATTTGCGTTACTGCTGGCGTACAGTGTGCGCTTTTTAGCGGTGTCGCTGCACAGTGTCGAGGCTGGGTTGGAGCGCATTAAACCCAGTATGGATAATGCTGCCCGCTCGCTGGGGTTAAGCCCGTTTCAGGTGCTGAAAAAAGTGCATGTACCCTTGCTGCGCGGCAGTGTGCTGACCGCCTTATTGCTGGTGTTTGTTGATGTGCTAAAAGAGCTGCCGGCGACCTTAATTTTGCGGCCCTTTAATTTTAATACGCTGGCGGTACGCACCTATGAGCTGGCGTCAGATGAACGGCTGGCCGATGCCGCTTTACCGGCACTGGCCATAGTGCTGGTGAGTTTATTGCCGGTGATGTTATTGGCCAGAGCCGGAGAGCAGCCCGCTAAAGGAGCAAGCTGATGTTAGCAGTAGAGCAACTGGCGGTCGCCTATGGGCCGCATCAGGTGGTAAACAATATTGGCTTTGCGTTGGCCAAGGGCCAGATTGGCTGTTTAGTCGGCCCTTCTGGCTGCGGCAAAACCACCATTTTACGCGCTATTGCCGGTTTTGAAACGGTGGCGCAGGGTAATATCCGCTTGCAGGGTGAGTTGGTCAGCAGCCCATCCCAGCAGCTCGCTGCTGAGCAGCGCAAGGTCGGCATGGTGTTTCAGGATTTTGCGTTATTTCCGCATTTAAGCGTGGCTGATAACATCAGTTTTGGCTTGCATCAGCAAAGTCGCCAGCAAAAGCAGGCTAAGGTGAAACAGCTGTTACAGTTAGTTGGCCTGCCTGATTTAGCGAATCGCTATATTCATCAGTTATCCGGTGGCCAACAGCAGCGGGTGGCTTTAGCGCGGGCACTGGCGCCAGAGCCACAAGTGCTGCTACTGGATGAGCCCTTTTCCAGCCTGGATGCCGAGCTGCGTGAGGCGCTGGCGCGGGATATCCGGCATATCTTAAAGCAATTACAAATAACGGCAGTGTTAGTCACTCACGATCAGTTTGAAGCCTTTACCATGGCCGATATGATAGGGGTGATGCAGCATGGTCAGCTGCAACAATGGGCCACCCCTTACGAGCTATACCACAAGCCGGCTAACCGTTTTGTCGCTGATTTTATTGGCCGCGGCGTGTTATTACCGGGCATTATGTTAGATACACAGCAGGTGCAAACCTGTCTTGGGGTATTTCAGCAGCGCTATCTGCCGGATGTCACCCCCGGTGCCAAGGTAGATGTATTAATCCGCCCGGATGACATAGTGCACGACGACGACAGTGGCATTACCGCTCAGGTGCTGGATAAATCCTTTCGCGGCTCACATATTTTGTACACCTTGGCGCTGAGCGGCGGCGAGCAGGTGTACTGTCTGGCCTTAAGCCACCACAACCATGCCATTGGCGAGCAAATCGGCATCCGCCTCGATTTAGACCACCTGGTGTTGTTTCCACGGTTGCTGGATTAACAACACAACTGATCAGTCTGTGCTTGGCTATCCAGGCTCAGGTCCGGTTTTTGGGGGCAGCTGCTGTTGGCTGGCTGCCACGTCTTGCTCGGGTTGTTGCAACAAGCCTTGCTCGTTATTAACCGGCATGGCGCGTGATTGTTGATTGATCTGGTGTATGTGCTCGGTGTTGGCTAAATCCTGCTGATTCTTAATACTGGCGATGGTTTCCCTTGCCGCCAGGAAGCTACGCATATCGCTAACGATGGCCTGTAACTCTTCCGGTGTTTCGTCCATTTCCAGAATATAGCGTTGGTGTTCAAGATTCTTTTTGCCGCTATCGGCAAAGGTGCTGCTAAGCAAGCGGCTGCATAACACCCAGGGCGTGATAGACGCGCGCATCACATAGTTTTCTGATGCCGTTGAATCATAGATACCCTTGCCGGTGGTGAGCTTGCTCTCAGTGTAGGTGCCCTCACATTTTAAAAAGACAATCAGAGAGTTAAAGGTCAGCTCAGCAAACAGGATGCGGCTGTTGTTCAGTAATAAATGCCCAAAGGTGGCACAAATTAACCAGACAAAAAGCATATTCACTAAAAACTGCAGTTCACTGAGCAGCGCTTGCAAGCTGGTTAAATAAGCCTCACTTTGCTCAGGCAGTTGCTTCAGCTGTTCAGTAAGGTTTAGTAAAGTTTCGGCTTCGAACAGCAGATAAAACAGCAATAGCGGGCCACTTAATAACAGCAGCTGGGCGGCAAAAGTAGTCCATAACCGCAAATAGGTATAGAAGGGACTGACAGGCAGCGGTTCAGGCACAGGCTGCGTTTCTATCATTACCTTGCCATTAAAATCGCCCTTACTTTGTGACTGTTCATTCAGATTGGGCATCTGATGTTGATATACCCTGTTAGGGATTTCTTTGTAGCGGCGGTTAGCCATCACAATATTGTCAATATTGACAAACAGCTCTCTGGGATGGATGTTTTCCTGCCAGTTAGTTCTAAACTCTGATACCCGGGTATGCGCTTTGATCACGGCAGAGCGTAACGTCAGTTGCCATACCGTTGTTGCACCAATGGCCAGCATTAACACTAGGGTTAGCAATAACAGCGAGACGATTGATAACCCCTGCAAATCAAACGGCTCCAGCCATTGTAACATGGGCTGAAATTCCTCCACAGCGCGGGCTTTATTGATCAAAAACCCCAGAATGGCCGGCGCTAAAATGGCTAGCACAATAATCCGCACAATTTTGGATTTATTCTCGGTTTTAATTTCGGTATAAAGTTCGCGCTGCAAGCTGGCGACAGCACTCCGCCAGCGCAATACCAGGTAGAGCATCAGCAACACCGAAAACAGCGGCAGTAGCAGTTCTCCGGTTTCACCTATCAGCCCGGTCAGACACACAAAGGCAGTAATCGCAAACGAAATTAAGGCAATGACGGTATCAATCACCGCGCCGGCAAAACGTTGCGCCATATTCCGCAGCGGGGGTGGGAAGAAAATCAGCTTTTGCAGTAATGACAACACAAAATGGGCCACCGGGCCATCTGGCTCAGCAAAGGTGGTATTTTTGCGGCCCATCAGCATTTGCTCAAGTTCAGTGGGCTGATACTTAGTGGCTTCTTGCTGGGCTTTTTGTTGCTGCTCAGCGGCTCGGCTGCTATCGGTGGCCAGTGAGCTGGGCGCACTGCGACCGACATAAAACCTTAGCATATCGGCAATGCCGCGGCTGCTGATGGTCAGGCCGCTGCCCAGTAATACTACACCTATTGCCGTGTACAGCCAGCCCAGAGCTGTGCCATTGCCTGCTTGCAACATGGGCACCACCTGGAACAGCGGGTATAAACTAAGACCGGAGATAATCAGGCCACGGCACAGGTTTAAAAAACCATAAGCACGAAAGGGGTTGCGGATGCCCAGCGAGTCACTACCGTAATCAAAGGCCATGCTAACGTCCTTGTATATAGACAGAGTCAGCTAAAGCATAACTGCTTTGGCGCAGAGATCAACGAAAGCGAAATGAAAATAAACGGGGCATCCTAAACCAGCGATACCCCTCCAGGAAAACAGTATAAAGCGATTGCAAATTCGACTAGTTTAAAAATTCAGTGATAAGCTCAGCGACAGCACCAATGCCGACTACGCCGTCTAAATGCCCCCAATCACCGGGGATTTCAGCATAATCAACGTTTTTACCCTGCGCCTGCATCACATCGGCGCTGTGCCTGGACATCTGTGGCAGCAGCAATTGATCGCCGGCGGCCGGTAAAAACAGCGTTTTAGCCTTGATTTGGCTTAATGCTTGCTGCCAGTCATCGCCCATGCCAGCGCGGAATAACTGTGAGGCCCGCACCAGGTATAAAATATGGTTGGCATCCTGCACCCTGGCGCGCAGCGCAGCATGCTCACGCAGTTGCTGCCAGGCAGAGAAGGGCGCCAAAATGTCGGTGTGTGGCGCCTGGTCAGTGGCCGGTGCCGGGTAGCGCAGGTTAAAGCCATTAGGGTGAACAGCATCCTGAATAATGTAAGACAGCGCAGTAATCAGGCCCTGCTCAGGTTGGCCTTTTTCGTAGTAATCGCCGTTATGCCAGTTGGGATCCGTTTTTATCGGGTAGGCCCAGCGCTCTAAGCGCACCGCTGCCCAGGCATCCATATAGGCTGAGCCAATGACTGGTATTAAACGTTTAACGCGCTCTGGGTAACGGCTTGCCCACTCAATGGCCTGAAACGAGCCCATAGAGGCACCCATTACTGCATGCAGGCTGTCTATGCCCAGACTATCCAGCAAGGCTTTTTGCACTTCGACAAAATCACCAATAGTGACTACCGGAAAGCTTAAACCATAGGGTTTGCCGGTCGCCGGGTTTATGGTGGCGGGGCCAGTGGTAATGACATTAGGGTCAAACACATTGGCATTGGCCAGCGTATCAACGCTTATCACATAAAAAGTGTTGGTATCTATGGCTTTGCCGGGGCCAATAATGGCATCCCAATAGCCGGCTGCGGCATCTTCAGGGGTATATTTACCGGCGGCATGCGAGCTGCCTGAGAAAAAGTGCGTAATAAGAATAACATTAGATTTATCCTCATTCAGTGTACCGTAGGCTTCCCAACCCACCCGCACCGGACTGATGCTAACGCCGCTTTCGGTGGTAAAGTGCTCAAGTTCAAATGCTTGTTTCGTCACCAGCAAAGGCGGCTGTGTAACGGGCTGTTGCTGTTGGCTTGGCGCCTGCTGGGCTTGCTGCTGTGCTGGCTGCGGTTCACAGCCCAGTAGCGTTACCGTCAGCAGTATCAGTAAGGGTAAACGTGTCATTTAAAGCTCCTTAAAACCACTGAAACAGCATGATCGCCAGTACCACACCTAATAACGGCATCAGTACGCTGACTACCGCCATTGGCCAGTAGGCATTTTGGTGGGTCTCGCCACAAATAGCACGAATGGTGGTCACCACATAGCCGTTATGCGGCAGTGAATCGAGTGCTCCCGATGAAATGGCCACTACCCGGTGTAATTGCTCGGCATCTACCCCTCTGTCTAAATAGGTGGGGGCAATTTCCGGCAGGGCTATCGCCTGACCACCGGATGCCGAGCCGGTTAAGCCGGCAATAGCACTGACCGCCACAGCGGCACCCACTAATTCCGGGCCGGGCAGGTGCGTCATATAGGCCACTACATCACTAAACGCCGGTGTTAATCGGGCGACACTGCCAAAACCGACTACTGCGGCAGTGTTACCTATTGCCAGTAAGGCACCCAGTACACCCTCGTTAGTGGCGGCGGCCGGGTTGGCTAAAAAGCGGAAGTTCATCAGGTATAAGCTGACGACACCCCCAGCCAATGCAATAATCAGTGCCGCCTGTTGTAGTTGATCATGCAATAAAAACGAAGTGACAAGCACCACGAGTAACGGAATTAAGCCGGTTACCCAGTGTGGCAAGGGTTTGTCCGATAAGGTCGGGTCGCTGGCGCGGCTGATAAAATGCTCACCGTTTTTCACCGCATGCTTAATCATCCACATCAGGCTGAAATAACCGGCAACAGCCATAAAGGCGGCCACTACCAAGCTCACTTCCCAGCCAGCATAGGGGGTAGTGCCTAAATAAGGAATTGGGATCCAGTTCTGAATTTCCGGCGAGCCGGCCGAGGTCATGGTAAAGGTGACGGAACCCAGCGCCAGGGTTGCCGGAATAAAGCGCCGTGGTAAATTGGCACCTTTAAATAAGCTGACCGCCATGGGGTAGGCAGAGAAAGCCACTACAAACAGACTCACGCCGCCGTAAGTCAGTACCGCACAGGCCAGTACTATGGCCAATACCGCCCGGGTATGGCCCAGCCGTTTTACTATCGCCAGTGCCACCGCATCAGCAGCACCAGTATGCTCCATCAGTTTGCCAAATAAAGAGCCTAATAGAAACATTAAAAACCAGGCGGCGACAAAACCCGAAAAACCTTGCATGTAACCATGCACAAAGTCTATTTTATCAGCCACTTGCCAAAAGGGTATGCCATTGGTTAATGCCACCAGTAAGGCGCAGAGCGGCGCAGTAATAAACAGGTTAAAGCCCCGCATGGTAAAGACAATGAGCAAACCAAGCCCCAGTAACAACCCTAAGATACTTAGCATCAGACAATCCTTATTATCATTTTCAGTTAGTCTGATACAGCTTGCCGCTGTCCACCATAGTACTAAGGTACAGGTTAAACTTTCTGCAATCGGGGCTACAGTATGGGCATAACACTACACCTGAACATGTCACCTGAATAACACTAAGCACGATCAACAGGAGAGCCAAGATGGCCTATAACAATAAAAGTGATGTCGTAATAAATCGCCGACCTTTATTTCAACCCAGCGTATTAGCTCTGGCCATCAGCAGCTGTTTGGCGATGCCTGCCCTGGCGCAAGACGCTGAAAAAGATGCTGAATTGAAGCTGGAACGCATTGAAGTGACCGCGCGTCGTACTGTAGAAAGCTTGCAGGAAGTCCCGGTAGCCGTCACCTCAATTGGCGCCGATGCTATCGCCGAACGTGGTTTAGCCTCAGTGGTTGAAATTCAGCAGTTTTCGCCTAACACCACTCTGCAGGCCAGCCGGGGTACCAACTCTACGCTAACCGCTTTTATCCGAGGTGTTGGTCAGGAAGATCCGCTTTGGGGTTATGAGCCTGGGGTCGGTATCTATATTGATGATGTTTATGTTGCGCGGCCACAAGGTGCGGTGCTGGATATCTTAAACGTGGAACGTATTGAAGTACTGCGTGGCCCGCAAGGCACGCTTTATGGTAAAAATACTATAGGTGGCGCGCTGAAATATGTTACCCGTGAAATGACTGGTGACACTGAGTTCTCGATCAGCGGTACAGTTGGCAGCTACAACCAGCGTGATGTCAAAATGACCGGCCAACTGCCGTTAATTGATAATAAACTCTATATCGGCTTTGGCTATGCCAACTTGCAGCGCGATGGGTATGGCGAGTTTTTAACTTCGGCCCTCGCTAATCAAGACCGCGAAAACTACAACAAAGATTTACAGGCTTTTCGGTTAACACTGGAATTCCGGCCGCAGGATAACCTGTTTTTCCGGCTGAATTATGACAAAACAGACGATAAATCTAATGCCAAAGGCGGTTTTCGTTTAGTTCCCAGCTTATTAACTAATGCCCCAGTACCTGATAGCGTATACGACTCTTACACCAGCTTGCCCACCTGGAATAAAGTTGAAACCGAAGGCCTGAGTCTGACCGCCGCCTGGGACATTAATGATAACTTTACGCTTAAATCCATTACTTCAGATCGTAAGAGCTATTCACCGACCAATATCGACTTTGACAACACTTCTCTGCAAATTTTTGATGTACCAGCTATTTATGACGATAAAAGTTTTACCCAGGAATTTCAGTTAAATTATCAGACCGATAACTTCAAAATGGTATCGGGTGTGTATTATTACACCGCTGAATCTTGTGGTGTATTTGATGCCATCCTGGGTGTACTGGGACAGTCATTAGGTGCGCCGGGCTTAACCCGTGAAGTGGGCGGGTGCAGCAATGGCGATAGCACAGCCGTATTTTCACAGGGCAGTTATCAGTTTAATGACAAGTGGTCGATGACCGCAGGTTTGCGTTACACCCGTGATGAAAAAGATGCCATAGTGCGTAATGGCTTAATTTTTAACATTGTTTATCCCGAAAGTGGTTGGGTACCAGGCTATGTGCGCCCTGACGGTTTAACCACGCCAGTGGTACTGGATGACAACGCCAGCTGGACAAAGCTGACACCGAAACTGGGTGTTGAGTACAAACACAGCCGCGATACCATGTTTTTTGCCAGCTTTAGCCAGGGCTTTAAGTCAGGTACCTTTAACCCACGCGCCACTACTGCAGAACCTGCCGCTAACCCAGAAACGGTTAACTCCTTTGAGATTGGTGTTAAAAGCGATATTACCGATACGCTGCGCTTAAATGCCACGCTGTTCCAGCTGGATCACAAAGACCGCCAGTATATCTCGGTGATCCCGGATCCGAATGATGCCTCTGCCCTGAATCAGCGTTTAGGTAACGTCGGTCGCTCAGAAGCCACCGGTGCAGAGTTTGAAATGTTATGGTTAGCTAGTCGCAACCTGAACATCTATGCCAATCTGGGTTTAATTGATGCCAAATTCAAAGAAGTGGTTCAATTTCAACCCGGAGTGGGTCAGGTAGATATTTCAGACCGCTTTACCATTACCAATACTCCTAAAACCACGGCGACTATCGGCTTTAGTTACGATATGCCAACCAGCTTTGGTGATGTGATATTCAATGGTAACTATGCCTACCGCAGCAAGTACGATTTGGTGGAGCTGGATAACCTGTTATCGCAGGATGCCTATGGCTTGTTAAATCTGGGCGTCAGCTGGATCAGCAAAGATGGCCGCTGGAGCGCCGGTTTACACGCTAAAAATGTCACCGACGAGCAGTACCTGATTGGTAACTACGCCTTTATTTCGCCAGATCCAGCCAATCCGGGCGGCTTCCTGCCAGGTTTGGGCGGCGATAATACTCTGATCGGCTATTATGGTGCGCCGCGCACTATTAGCATGACAGTAGGTTACCGTTTCTAAGCTAAAAACACTTGCCGGGGCGTCAGCCCCGGTACATTATGGGCAAAATGCTCAGAAGTACTGCTTATGATTGCTATTATTGCTGATGATCACCCGTTATTCCGGGTGGCGTTATCTCAGGCCAGCGCTGCTATTCTCGGCAGTGATGCCACCTTACTGCAAGCGCAAACCATGCAACAAGTCTGGCCCTTATTGCGCCAGCACCCCGATACTCACTTTATTTTTCTGGATTTAAATATGCCAGGCTCAGACGGCTTTACCGGACTGAGTGCGTTGCGTACCGAATACCCGGATGTACCGGTGATTATGGTTTCGGCAGAAGAAGACCCCATCATCATTAAACAGGCTCTGGCACTGGGTGCTGCAGCCTATATTCCTAAATCTGCGCCGCTGGAACGGCTGGCCGATGCCATCAGCGCCGTACTAAACGGTGACAGCTGGCTGCCGCCTGAGTTAGCCGAAGATGTGAAAAATGCCAGGCCACTGATTGATAACGATTTTGCCGAGCGCTTAGAGCAATTGACCCCACAACAGTTTCGT
>NZ_DAINOE010000012.1:40927-61742 GCF_036735525.1 Arsukibacterium sp.
CAATTCCGGGTATTAAAAATGATTGCGGATGGCCTGCTAAACAAACAAATTGCCTATGAAATGAACGTGCAGGAAACCACCATTAAACAACATGTGTCGGCGATTTTACGCAAGCTTAATGTGAACAACCGCACCTTAGCGGGCATATTGTTTGAAAAGCTAAAGCTACCCGAGTCATTTAAATAAGCCGACAAAGTGGTCGGCTTTAGAAATTGGTGCTAGGCTCTTTGGTGAATAGTATTTCGTCGCCAGAAGTTAAGCCGTTGGCGTTGGTACCCATTACCAATGTTGCCGGAGAACTGACTTTATGGCAGATAATGAGCTTGATGACGCTCAAGCAGCGCCTGATGGGGATGAGTTATCTCTCAGCCGTCTGACCCTTGAGCAGGCCTTACTGGCACCGCTCGATTCTATTCTTAAAGCGCAGCTGCATTCTGCCCGCTCATTTTTAAACTTACTGTTGCAGCTTGGCTACCCGCATGATTCCGCCGAAAAAGATGGCCACCCTTATTGTATGCAATTTAAGTTTACTCAAGATGGCGAAACGCAAATGCTGTCGGTGCCGGCATTGGCATTGGTCCCTATTTCGCCACTGGCAGTAGATTCGGCTAATTTTCAGTTGGAAATGTCGGCTAAAAGAGTGGTACGCCAGGCACAGATCCGGCAAAGCGCCGACGTATCTACCGATATGACTACTGCAGGTAATCGCTGTGATCGGTTTCAGCGCCCCTGGTTTTTGGTGGATAAACCGGTCAATATTGAGGGCGATATCGTCTCACCTAACAGCAATGAAGCTGCGAAGCATCGCGAGTCACAATCGGCCATAAAAATCAGTATTAATGTCAAATCCATTCCGTTGCCATCGGGTCTGGATAAGTTGCTCTGTACTTTAAGCAACATGTCACAAATCAGCCCGGTGACACCTGCTCAACCCAGCCCCTCTGTATCGTCTGAAGCTGTGGCCGATGAGGCTGAACCCACTGATAACCTTAACTAAATAGCAACAGGAGTTTGTTATGGAAAAGAGCTTAATCGGAGCCGAATTTCAGGGACTGCCGTTAGAGTATTTAATTTCAACACCTTTGGTGGCTGCCGTTAAAGCCCAGCGTATTGCTGCGGAAAGTACCCGGCAATTTATCGAGAGCATGATTGAAAATGGTAAGCCGATAACGGTGGATTTTGCCGTTGAACAGAAAAGTGCCGATGGCAATCAGAATTCGGTGCAGGTAGCTGCACCGTTATTAGCTATGGTGCCGGTGCCGCATTTGCGTATTGATGCATTGACCATAAAGTTTAGTTTTGAAATCAGCCAGACATACCGGGATGCCAAGGCGACCGAGAGATCGATAGATACCAGTGTCAGTTCAGGCAAGGCGCTAAGCCCTTGGGTCAGTGCGTCAGTGAAAGGTTCTATTTCCAGCAAAGCCTCGCAGGAATCCGCTACTAACCGCAGTGGCCAGCTAGATATTACCGTGCAAGCCAGTGAGTCTGAGATCCCAGAAGGCTTAGCCCGGGTATTGTCACTACTGACCAGTGCCATTCAAACGGCAGAGCCGGGCGGTAAAAGTCCGGCAGCGAAAAGTTAATCTGGCTATGAAACAGCTTGGCATCTTGTTGAGTAGGCCGCAGCGACAGGGATGGTTCTGTCTGCAGCAGTTGCTCGACTCTGTATTGGCCGATGTGGTCACAGCCGATGCGCAGTTTCAGCTTACCCAGGTGGCGGCCTGGCGAGATTTTTCTGGCCAGTTGCAACAGCTTGAGCAATTAACCGATGTCGACGCCATTGATTTAGCCATAAGCCTGGGCCGGCTTGAACATCTGGGCATCACCGAGTTATCCATTACCGTGCCATTGCAACAGTATCAGCCAGCCTGGTGGCAGCGCTGTTGGTGGTGGTTTAAGCAACTCTTTGGTGCCCGGGTGCCAACCACCTCCGAGCGGTATCGATTAGCTGATAGCAACTCGTCTGCGGTGATGGCTATGTCTGTTACAGCTCGTCGTAGCGAACAGGGGCGCTGGGTAGTGGATAACCAGACGAAAACCAGGTAATTCACTGCTAAGCCGCCATTTGTGTTATTTTTAGTCGTATTTAGTTGATATCTGTCAAATCCGCAGCGGCATATTTGGCGTATGATGTACCATAACAAATGCAGGAGAGTGATATGAGCAATGTAAATAGACGCAGCTTTTTTAAAATTTCGGCCGGCACCTTAATAGGTATGACTTTGGGTGGTGTCAGTTTACGTGCCTTTGCCGCAGAAAAAGTTAAACTGGATGACCCAATGGCAGCTGCCATGCGTTACACCCATAAATCTGAAGTAGAAGGCCAGAATTGTGGTAACTGTAATCTTATCCAGGGCGAAGATGGTCAGGAATGGCGTCCTTGCGCGATATTCCCGGGCAAATTGGTGGCCAACGAAGGTTGGTGTGCCGCCTGGGTGAAGAAAGTCTGAAATCTATTTTAAAAACGGCGTGCAGCAGCACGCCTTTTTTTTTTGCCAAAATGAAAGCGCTGGCTTTAGGGGAGTTTAAGCTGGCGTCCACCATCTAATGCCAATACCCGCCCAGTAATGTATTGGCTGTTTAGCAGGTAACTAATGGTATTTAAGACCTCTGCTGCGCCAGGCTCAATCTGCATTAGCGATTTGGTCAGCGCTTTTTGACGGTAAGCCTCATCATCAGCTTCGTTAAACATTAGCAGCGCAGGGGCAATGGCATTGACTTTTATGCCGGGGGCTAACTGGCGCGCTAGTGAAAAGGTTAAGTTTTCCAACGCGGCTTTAGAGGCTGCATAAGCACTGTGTTTGTTGCTGCCGACACTGGCAACAAAGTCGGTTAAATGCAAAATGTCGGCACCTGTTTTACTGGCCTCAAGCTTGGAACGCAGCGCCCGGTTTAGTAGATAGGGCACTTTAACGTGGATGTGTTGCATCGCATCAAACAGCGCCGCATCTGCCACCAGTTGCTCGGTGACTGAACCTTGCATGGAGTCAGAGCCTTGGGCAGGTAAATCAGCCTGCCAGCTGGACGCATTATGAATAAGGGCTCTGATGCTGGGGTAGGGCGCCAGTTGTTCAATAAAGGCGGCCACTTGTGCTAACTCTGTAAAATCAGCCTGAATACAATGCACCCCGGCTTGTTGTAGTTGAAGTACGCCGGGGCTTAAGCGGCGATAGCTAATGACTAGCTGATAGCCTTGCTGTTGTAACGCAAGGGCGCAAAACAGACCAACGCGTTGACCAGCGCCGGTAATCACAATTACGGGTTTTGTCATAATTTGCCTGAAAGCAGAAATCTTTGACCACTTTATACGTCGTTATAGTCAAATGGATGGGTCAGGCTTCAACTTTTGCCAGCTCCAGACTACTGACAAAGCCCAGTAAATCAGCTTCTGGCAGGGCTTTGGCAAAATAAAAGCCCTGGCCTTCATCGCAACCGAGCAGGGTTAACCGTTGTAATGTCGCCAGATCCTCAATACCTTCGGCCACAGTTTTTAAGCCCAGACTTTTACTCAGCTGGATAATAGCCCGCACCAGGGGTTCATCACGCTCCGATAAACACAGCGACAATATAAAGGACTTATCAATTTTAAGCCTGGAGGCATTAAAGCGGCGTAAATATCCAAGGTTAGAGTAGCCGGTGCCAAAATCATCAATAGAAAAACTGACCCCCAGTTCACTGAATGAATTCAGTTGGCGCTGAATGCTATCCCCTTCGCCAATCAGCAAAGACTCAGTTAACTCTAATTCTAGTAACTGCGGAGCAATGCCTGCGGTATTTAATGCCTGCTGTACGCTGGCTTCGAGCTGACCACTGCGAAATTGCACATAGGATAAATTAACGGCGACGTTAAGTTGACTATAACCCTGCTGCTGCCAGCGGCCACAGGCCAGACAGGCTTGTTGCAGTACCCATTGTCCTAACTCCTGAATAAAACCACTGCTTTCTGCCAGTGGAATAAACTGATCAGGTGCCAGATAACTGCCATCGGATTGTGGCCAGCGCAACAGGGCTTCAGCGCCTTTTGCCTGCCCTGTTTTAAGATCAATAATGGGTTGGTAATGCAGGTTAAACTCGCCATCTTTTAGTGCCTGGCGCATCCGTTGTAATAAATTAAATTTGTCGATACTGGCTTTATTTAAATCATCATGAAAAAACCGGAACACGTTGCGCCCGTCGGCTTTTGCCTGATACATCGCCATGTCTGCATGCTTACATAACTGGCTGAAGCTACTGCCATCTTTAGGCGCTATGGCCAGCCCGACAGAGCCGGAAATTTCAATTTGAGTTTGCATAATAAAAAAGGGTGCTGTGGTCTGGTCCAGTATTTGTTGCGCTAACAGTGCCAGGGTACTATGTTCGCCAGTGCCGGGGTGCAACAATAAAAACTCGTCACCGCCAAAACGGCACAGCACGTCATCTGGCCCCAGCAAGCTACTTAATCTCAAGGCGAGCTGTTTTAACAATAAATCACCTGCGGCATGACCCAGCGAATCATTAACTGGTTTAAAATTATCCAGATCTAAAAACAGCAAGGCCAGTTGCTGATCGCCTTCCAGACATTGCTGATAAAGTTGTTGAAACAGCTGCTGGCATAAAATGCGGTTGGGTAAATCGGTGAGCGGGTCGTGATGTGCTAAGCGGGCTATGGTCGCCTCGCTTTGGCGTACCCGCTGATTTTCCTGCTCCAGCGATACAAGCAGGCGGCGATGGTCGCGATACAGCAAATATACACTGCTACCGGTGACCAGCAAAATAACACTGACAAATATAAAATGCGCGGCGGTCACGGCCGGGATTTGCGGTGTTAAGTCGCCACTCAGTGTCATCGTGGTCAGTAAACCGCAAAACAGCACCATAGAGGCAAATAACGTGAAAAATAGCCGGCTATTACCTAAGATCACTGCAAAAATTAATACTCCGGGATAGCCCATTAAGGCCAGATCGCGGATGCCTCCCGACACGTAGGCTAATGCTGACAACATCAGTGCCATAGACCACAGTAGTAAGCTGCTGGCCAGATCGATTTTTTTCTGATAAGCACACCAACCAGCTATTGCCAGGCTGCTGCAACCAGCAAGTAAGATAAATTGCGTGGTGCCTCTGGCCACAGCCACAGCAAATAGTAAGCCAAAAAACGTCAGGCTAATAATTTGCAGTAAGCGTTTGGCTTTTAATCGCTGAATTGACAGCGTGGGTGAATCTGGAAAAGGCGCATGCAGGACATCTTTTTTCGGCATAACACACTAACAGCTCAACTAGGGTTATTTTACTCTAGTAGCTTTTTTGCATATTGGCGACTTTTTGATGAAAAAATTTAAGCTTATGCTCATGCAAAAGTTCATGCCCTGGCGGCTGGCTGGGCCAGTCTGCTGGAAATAAAAACGGTGACTAACAACAAGCCACTGGAGACCCATAAACAGGCGCCTATACCCGCCGTTTGAAACAACCAGCCTGATAACACTGTGCCCAGTAGCCTGCCCATGGCATTGGCCATATAGTAAAAGCCCACATCCATAGAAACCCCGTCACTATTAGCATAGCTGACAATCAAGTAACTGTGCACCGCAGAATTAATCGCAAATACCACGCCAAATAACAGTAAACCGCCCAGTAGCGCCGCTTCAATCTGCCAGTGGTAATGCAGTGCCAGTGCAATTAACGCCGGTATGGCGCACAGTAACGCCGCCCACAAGGTGACGGTTTTGCCATCGGGTAGCTTGCTGCCTAATAGCTTAGGGGCAATACTCTGTACGCCGCCATAACCTATCACCCACAACGCCAGAAAGCCGCCGACTGTCCAATGATCCCATCCAAACTGGCTGGCCAGAAATAAAGGTAGCGCTATGACAAACCAGACATCACGGGCAGCAAACAGCAACATGCGCGCGCCGGATAAAATGTTAATGGCCCGGCTTTTGGATAGCATATCGGTAAACTTGGGTTTGCCACTGCTTTTGCCTAAATCCTGCTTCAATTTAACCAGACTAAATAGCCACACAGCCAATAGCATCAATGCCATGCTTAAGATAGCCAGCTGAAAGCCGAGCAGTGTCAGCAGCAGGCCTCCAATAAAAAAGCCCAGACCCTTTAACGCATTTTTTGAGCCAGTCAGAAGCGCTACCCATTTAAACAGGGTGCCCTGCGCCTCTTGTGATACCAGCATTTTAATGCTGCTTTTAGCGCTCATCTTGTTTAAGTCTTTGGCAATGCCAGATAATGCCTGTGCCGCCATCACCCAGGGCACAATTAAGTATTGTGCCGGTAATAGCAGCATTGATAACGCAATAATTTGCAGCAGCAGACCGATATTCATGGTGTTATTTAAACCAATGCGGGCACCCAGCCAGCCACCGACTAAATTGGTGATCACCCCAAAAATCTCATAAAACAAAAACAGCATGGCAATACTCAGGCCACTATAGCCCAGGCTATAAAAGTGCAGCACCACCAGCATGCGCAAGGCGCCATCGGTAAGGGTAAAGGCCCAGTAATTGCCGGTTACCAGCAAGTACTGGCGGATTTGCGGAGACAGTGATGACAACAGCATAGTGCGGTTTACCCTACTCTTATGGTTACTTTTATGCTTTATCTAACAAGCCAACCATGCGTGCCAGCTCAACGGTACGGTTAGCGTAGCCCCATTCATTATCGTACCAGGCATAAATTTTAACCTGGGTACCATTAATCACCATGGTACTCAGCGCATCAATAATGCTGGAGCGCGGGTCGGTTTTATAATCTATCGATACCAGTGGCCGCTCTTCATAGCCTAAAATATCTTTCAGCTCACCCTCAGCGGCTGCTTTAAACAGCGCGTTCACTTCTGCTGCGGTGGTGGCACGCTCTACTTCAAACACGCAGTCTGTGAGGGAGGCATTGGTCAGCGGCACCCGCACTGCATGGCCATTTAAGCGGCCTTTTAACTCAGGGAAAATTTCAACAATAGCGGTGGCTGAGCCGGTCGTGGTAGGAATTAAGCTGCTGCCACAAGCGCGGGCGCGGCGTAAATCTTTATGTGGCGTATCCATAATACTTTGGGTGTTGGTCAAATCATGAATAGTGGTAATAGAGCCATGTTTAATGCCCAGGTGCTGATGAATCACTTTAACCACAGGTGCCAGGCAGTTAGTGGTACAACTGGCCGCGGTGACGATCTGGTGCTTGTGTTTGTCGTACAGCTGATGATTGACACCCATGACCACATTAAGCGCGCCGGCTTCTTTTACCGGTGCACTGACCACAACCCGTTTAACGCCTTGCGCCAAATAATCCTGTAATACGGCGACAGTTTTCATTTTGCCAGAAGCTTCAATCACCAGATCACAGCCTGACCAGTCGGTATCGGCAATACTTTTATTGTGGGTTACCGCAATGACTTTGTCGTTAATCAGTATGTTATTGCCATCAGCTGTGGCGTTATGCCGCCAAATGCCGTGCACAGAGTCAAAATTCAGCAAGTGGGCATGGGTAGCAGCATCAGCGGCCGGGTCGTTTATCTGCACAAATTCTAACTCAGGCCAGTCAAAGGCCGCGCGCAGTGCTAAGCGGCCAATTCGGCCAAAACCATTGATGCCCACTTTAATTGTCATATCAAAATCCTTAATCCGTTTACGCATTTATTTGTTTTAACAACACCTGCTCGTTACCGGGCGAGGGTTAATTAAACACAGTTGTTGTTTAGCCTGCTGCAGGTAGCCGTGATGTGCTGCCAGTGTCTGTTGCAAAATAGCTAAGGCCCAATCAGGCAGCTCGGGGTGCAGCGAGTAAAACACCCATTGGCCGCTGCGTCTGTCTTGTAAAATATTGGCTTTGCGTAATTGCGCCAAATGACGGGATATTTTTGGCTGGCTTTCCTCCAGCGCTGCCATCAACTCGCAGACACAGAGCTCTTGCTGCTCGGTAATCAGTAACAGGCTTTTTAAACGGGTATCGTCGGCCAGGGCTTTAAACCAGTCTACGGCTTGCATCTGGCTTAACGCTCTTTTTTATCAAACATTAAGAACATATTAATCCGATCATTCAGCTCGTTTAACACTACATCAAAGGCTTTTAAGCCTTCTTTGGTTTTAGGATCGGCAAAATCCCAGTGCAGAATTTTATTGGCATTTACCTGATCAGCACAGGTTTGTTGCGCTTTGTCGCACAGCACTATGGCGACATCAAATTGCTCAGCGGCAAAGGATGAAAGCGGTTTACTGCTAAGGTTAGTGGCAGGAATGTGACGATTTTCCAGCACCGTAAACACCCTTGGGTCAATGTCACAGGGTTCAGTACCGGCACTGCATACCTGATAGCTATCGCCGACGGTATTACGAAACAGCGCTTCAGCCAGTTGCGAGCGGGCAGAATTACCGGTACAGACAAAGATCACTTTTTTAGTCGTCATGGTGTGACTCCAGGCAGCTAAACATTCGATTTATCATATATACGAAAAGCCATATGTCAAATGACCGTTTTATGACAGCAATGCCTACTGTCATAAAAATGCCATCTTGGCATCTTAAACTTAGCGTATGCCAGCGTTAGTCAGGAGTTCGCTATGTTAGCGTCGTTTAAAATCTCTCAACGATTAGTGTTATTGGGTGGGACACCGCTGCTGTTCCTGTTGCTTGTATTGCTGGCCAGTTTTTGGGTAGCACAAACCAAAGATAAGCTGTTTTATACCTTATATGACGAGCATCTGGTGATCCTGGCAGACATTATGAGTGCGCAAAAAATTGTGCAGCAATCGGGTCTGGCCGAACTGCGTAAATACCGTACTGGCTGGGCTTCGGCTGAAAACACCCGTAATACCGTGCTGCAGCAACTGGACAGCGCCAAACAGCACTGGCAGGCATTCAGCGCACAGCGCCCGGGCGATGCAGAGTTGCCGGAGTATCAGGAGCTGGATCAAGCTTTTGCCAGAGTATTGGCTATGTATGAAGAGTGGATTGCTTATGCTGGCTCTGATGCGCTGTTAGTGCGTATTTTGAACGAGTCGTCGGTTAATAATGAAGTGGAGCAAAAAATTGGTCACTTTGGCAATCTGGCTGATGCCTTTGTGCAGCAACAAATTACTGCCGGCGCCGAAGTGCGCGATCAATCTGCTCAGTTTACCGGCTGGCTGGTTAAGGGATATCTGTTAGGTGCTCTGTTATTAGTGTTGTTAATGAGCGGCTTAATCTGGGCGATTACCCGCTCAGTATCACAGCCGCTAAATCAATTACGGGATTTATTGCTCAACGTGGCCGAGCATTCCGATTTACGCCTGCAAGCCAATACGCAGGGTAGGGATGAAATTGCTGATGCGGCCAGAGCGTTAAACCAAATGCTGGCGCATTTTTCACAACTGATCAGCGGGCTGGGCTCAAGCAGTCAGGCGTTAACAGAGCAAGCTGAGCAGGTGTTGACGGTCAGTGACGAAGTTCGGCAGGGTTCAGGCCGTCAGGCCGATCAGGCGACGCAACTGGCCACCGCAGTGGATCAGATGAGTATGGCCATTCGCCAGGTGGCAGCTAATGCCCGCTGCGCGGCAGACAGTGCTGAGCAAGCTGAGCAATGTAGTACTCAGGGCAGCACTGTTGCCGCTAACAGTATGAGCACTATAGAGCAACTAGAGCAAAAAACGCAGCAGGCCAGTAGTGTCATTACACAGCTACAGCAAGATTCTACGCAAATTTCCAGTGTGCTGGAGGTGATCCGCAAAATTTCTGAGCAAACCAATTTGCTGGCGTTAAATGCAGCCATAGAGGCTGCCCGCGCTGGTGATGCCGGCCGCGGCTTTTCAGTGGTAGCAGATGAAGTACGTACTTTATCGGCCAATACCCAGCAGGCAACAGAATCTATTCGCAGCATGATTGGTCAGTTACAGCAACAAGCCAATGCGGCGGTGATCGTTATGCAGCAAGCCGCCGAGCAGGCCAGGCAGAGTGTCGGTCAATCGCGCCAGACCGATCTGATGTTTAAACAAATTGCTACCGCCGTTAAACAGATAGTGCAGCGAAATGCTGAAATTTCCAGTGCCACTGATGAGCAACAGCAAGTCGCTGCCGGTATCGCTGATGGCATTAATGTTTTAAATGATGATATTCGGCAGCTCAGTACTGGTGCAGAGCGATCAGCTGCGGCCAGTGGACAGTTAACGGCAGTAGCTGAGCAGCTGGCACTGGGCTGCAGTAAATTTAAATTCATTTAAAATTAGATACTTAAATAAAATAAATTAATGTGCTGACTGTAATATTCCTGCAATAAAACTATCGCACACTAAGTAGCGTTAACCAAAACAATGATTCGAGGACTGAGGTAATGAAAATGAATAAGCTTACTAAACTGGTAGTCGCTACCGCCGTATCACTGGCCTTCGCAGGTCAGGCTCATGCTAATCGTGACACTGTTCAGGTGGCCGGTTCTTCAACTGTATTACCATTTTCTTCTATCGCTGCTGAAGAATTCGGTAATAACTTTGCGCAGTTCCGTACTCCGGTTGTGGGTTCAGGTGGTTCAGGCGGTGGTTTACGTCAATTCTGTCAGGGTGTGGGTATCAACACTATTGATATCGCCAACTCTTCACGTGCTATTCGCCCGGCGGAAGTGGATACCTGTAAAGCGAACGGTGTTAACCAGATTATTGAAGTGAAAATCGGTTATGACGGTATCGTGTTCGCCTCACGTATTGATGCTGGCGATTTCAAATTAAAGCCAGAGCACGTGTTTCTGGCTCAGGCTGCACAAGTGCCACAAAATGGCCAGATGGTTGCTAACCCATACACAAACTGGAATCAGATTGATAAGTCTCTGCCTAACCAGTCTATCTTATTAGCGATTCCTGGTTCTAACCACGGTACCCGTGAAGTGTACGAAGAAAACGTGATCCTGAGAGGGTGTAAAACTTTTGCTGAAGTAAAAGCTTTACCAAGCGGCGAGCAAAACAATTTCTGTTTAGCGATGCGGACTGATGGTCGCGTAGTAGAAATTGCCGGTGATTACACTGAAACCCTGGCGCGCTTACAAGCACAAAAAGACGCAGTAGGCGTGTTTGGTTTAAGCTTCTATGAATCAAACCGTGACCGTATTAAAGTAGCTACAGTAAGTGGTGTTGTACCTACTATCGATAACATCATTGCCGGTAAATACCCGGTATCACGCCCACTGTTCTTCTATGTTAAAGGTGAGCACATCGGTGTTATCCCTGGCTTACAGCAATTTGCTGAGTACTTTGTATCAGAAGCGGCTTCAGGTTTTGGTAGCCCGCTGGAGGCCGCTGGTTTAATTCCACTTGACGACAAAGAGCGTGCAGAAATCCTGGCCAATATCCGTGCTAAGAAAACACTGTAAGTAATACCAATTACGTTGTTGCAATGAGGACCTTCGGGTCCTCATTTTTATTTCATAAATATGACAATCTGCAAATGTGACTGCTGCTGTAATAAAACTGCAATGTGGCGGCGTTAAGCTAGCGGCGTGACAAATAATCGATTTAGCGCCCGTAAGGGACAGGGTATCGGCGAATGGAGCAAGCATGAGTAATTTTTCGTTATTAGTACTGCTACTGGTATTGATGGCTATCGGCTATCAGCTGGGCATGGTGCGCAGTAAACGGGTAGCGACCATCAACCCACAGCAGAAAATGCACTCGAGACCACACCATTACGGCATGATGGTGGGGTTATGGGCCGTTATCCCGGCGTTTTTTATCTTAATTCTCTGGACCATGCTGGCACCTGGTGTAATAAGCAGCATGGTAGCCGCGCAATTACCGGCTGAGGTACTGGGGCAGGATGGCATGAACGCTAATGCCATTATGCGCCGGATCAGCAACCTGTCATCCAACTTTGGTATTGTCGCCGAGGCTGAGCAGTGGGAGCTGGCGGCGGCTGCTTATATGCAGCAGTTAAAGTCACTCAGTGCGGCTATGTTAACCGGCTTAATTGCCGCTATTGCCGTTACAGGCTTGTTTTTCAGCTATAAGCGTATTCAACCGCAGCTGCGTGCCCGTCATCAAATTGAACGCACAGTAAAAGCCATACTGGTGATTTGTTCTACCATAGCGATTTTAACCACCATTGGCATAGTGCTGTCGATGGTCGGCGAGACCATGAAGTTTTTCAGCTTTGTACCGCCAGCAGAATTTTTCTTTGGCACCACCTGGAACCCCAGATTCTCCACTGGTGGTATTACCGAAGGCTCGTTAACCGGTAGTCAGGGTAGCTTTGGTTTACTGCCTTTATTATCCGGCACCATGTTAGTGGCCTCTATTGCACTGCTGGTGGCGATTCCGCTGGGCTTAATGGTGGCGATTTATCTGGCAGAATATGCGCCGGCAAACTTTCGCGCTACCGCTAAACCTATTATTGAAGTACTGGCGGGTATCCCAACCATCGTTTATGGCTTTTTCGCGCTGGTGACCGTCGGGCCCTTTTTATCCGACTTTGGCGCCAGCATCGGCCTGACCATTCGCGCCACCTCAGCGCTGACAGCAGGTGTCGTGATGGGTATCATGATTATTCCTTTTATTTCGTCTTTATCGGACGACATTATTACTCAGGTGCCCAAAGCACTGCGAGATGCCTCGCTGGGCCTTGGCGCCACTAAATCTGAAACTATTCGCAAGGTAGTGTTACCGGCAGCCCTGCCGGGTATCGTCGGTGCTGTGTTATTGGCAGCCAGCCGCGCCATTGGTGAAACCATGATAGTGGTATTGGCCGCGGGCAACAGCCCGGCATTGACGGCCAACCCCTTTGAAGCGGTGTCGACGGTAACCGTTACCATTGTTAACCAGTTAACCGGTGACAACGATTTTGCCAGCCCGCAGTCGTTAGTAGCCTTTGCTTTAGGCTTAACCCTATTCGTGATTACCTTGCTACTGAACGTCGTGGCGCTGGTAATAGTGCGTAAATACCGTGAACAATACGAGTAACTTATGACTGACATCAATAGCACATCAGCCAACGGTTCTGCGGATAATGCGCCGTTGCTACTGAGCAAAACCCAAAAAATTGTCGCGGCCTCGCTTAAGCGACGCCACCACCAGGAAAAAATATTTAAGAGCTTTGGCCTGACCGCCGTGGTAATCAGCCTGACGCTGGTAGCCATTTTGTTTATCAATATTTTTTCTAAAGGCTTACCGGCATTCTGGCAATCGGCCATCACACTGGACATTTACTTTGATCCACAGATTATCCAGATCAGTGACAAACCCGTACAACGCCCGGATGAAACTGATAATGACTTCCGCCAGCGCGATATTGAATGGCAGTCTGAAGTCGGCATGATTAACTTTAACCGGTTAATTATTGAAGGCCTGAACAAGTTGCTGCCCGATGCTGACCAGCATAGACGTGATCTGCAGCGTATTGTTACTTCAGGTGAGCGCTTTGCGCTGCGCCAGTTGATTATTGATAACCCGGATGTGATTGGCCAGACCAAAAAGTTACACCTGCTTACTGATGCCAATATTGATGTCTGGCTTAAAGGTAACATTGACCGCAGCTTAGCTGATGCACAGCAGCAGTTAAGCCCCAAGGTGCGGGAGTGGGTAGAAATGCTGTCTGAGCAGGGCATCATTAAAAACCGTTTCAGCTTCGCCTTGTTTATGAACCCCGATTCGCGCAGTTCATTGGCCTCTGCCGGTTTAGCCGGTGCCTTTATGGGCTCCTTATATATGATGCTGATTGTGATTTTCCTGGCGGTACCTATGGGGGTGGCAGCGGCGATTTATTTAGAAGAATTTGCTCCTAAGAACAAAATTACTGATTTGGTTGAAGTGAATATCAATAACCTGGCAGCAGTACCTTCTATCGTGTTTGGTTTGCTGGGGGCAGCAGTCTTTATTGGCTGGTTTAACCTGCCGATGTCGGCGCCGGTTGTGGGTGGTCTGGTACTGAGTTTAATGACCCTGCCTACCGTAATTATTGCTACCCGCTCTACGTTAAAAGCGATACCGCCGTCTATCCGGCAAGCAGCCTTGGGCCTGGGTGCTTCAAAAATGCAGGCGATATTTCACCATGTGTTGCCGCTGGCCATTCCGGGTATTTTAACCGGCGCTATTATTGGTGTGGCTCAGGCGCTGGGTGAAGCGGCACCCTTACTGCTGATAGGTATGAAATCTTTTGTGGCCCAGGTGCCGACCAGCCCTTTTGAGCAATCTACGGCATTACCGGTACAAATATTCCTGTGGCAGGGTAATGAGCTGCGTAACTTCTTTGAAGCCCGTACCTCTGCGGCCATTATCATGCTGTTGGCATTAATGCTATCGTTAAATGCACTGGCCATCTGGCTGCGTAAAAAGTATGAGAAACGTTGGTAAACTCAGATGAACTTCACTGGCAACCCAACCCTAATAACTGAACAAGATGACAGCATGGCGGATAAAGCGATGACAGTAAACGAGACAAATAACAGCGGTAAAGTAAAAATGACAGCCCGCGACGTCAAAGTGTTTTATGGCGCTAATGAAGCCATACATGGCGTTGATATGGATATTATTGAGAATGAAGTGATTGCCTTTATCGGCCCGTCTGGCTGTGGTAAATCGACTTTTTTACGTTGCTTAAATCGTATGAATGACACCATTGATATTTGTCGGGTTACCGGCAGTATTAAAATGGATGGCCGTGATATTTATGACCCTTCATTGGATGTAGTGCAACTACGGGCGCAGGTGGGCATGGTGTTCCAAAAGCCAAACCCTTTCCCAAAATCAATTTATGAAAACATCGCCTATGGCCCACGTTTACATGGCCTGGCATCACGCAAATCAGAGCTTGACGATGTGGTTGAATCAAGCCTGCGTCGCGCCGGTTTGTGGAATGAAGTGAAAGACCGGTTGGATCAGCCTGGTACCGGTTTATCTGGTGGCCAGCAACAACGGTTATGTATTGCCCGCAGCATTGCCGTCAGCCCGGATGTGATTTTAATGGATGAGCCCTGCTCAGCATTAGACCCTATTGCTACCTCTATTATTGAAGAGCTGATTGACGAGTTAAAGCAAAACTTTACTATTGTTATCGTCACGCACAACATGCAACAGGCGGCGCGGGTATCTGACAGAACTGCCTTTTTCCACCTGGGTGATTTAATCGAGATTGGCGCCACTAACGAAGTGTTCACCAACCCACAAAACAAAAGAACCGAAGATTATATCACTGGCCGTTACGGTTAAATATTAAGCAGCAAGTTCTTGATCTAGATATTTAAAAGGGAAGCTGAAGCTTCCCTTTTTGTGCCTGTGCTGATGATATTTCAGTTGTCACAAAACTGTCATTTATAAGACATGTTATTGTCATTTTGTCTATGCATAATGATGTCACCAAACACAAGGTGCATAAAAATTAATTCTCTGGAGAGCAACATGAAAGCAATAAAATTCAGTTTGATCGCTGCAGCGGTACTCGGTAGTCTGGCTGTGCCTGCGCTGGCGAACGACGTTAAAATTTATGGTCGTGCCCATTTATCAGTAGATCACCTGGATAACGGTGATGATGCTGGTTTAAACGTATCATCTAACTCAAGCCGTTTAGGTTTCCGTGCCAGTACTAAACTGGATGGCGGTTTAGAAGCCTTTATGCAGATTGAGCAAAATATCCGTTTTGACGAAGGCTCAGGTAATTATGCCTCACGTGACTCTTTTGTTGGTGTGCGTGGTGAATTTGGTCAGGTACGTATAGGTCAGTTTGATACACCATTAAAAGCAGTACGCGGCAAAGTGGATATGTTCGGTGATCGCATGGGTGATATCCGTAACCTGACCCGTACCAGCACCTCTGGTAGTACTAATGCCAATATCGGTAACGTATTTGACGAGCGTTACAGAAACGGCGTGCATTACCGCAGCCCTAAAGTGAACAATTTTGTATTTGATTTGCACTACACGCCGCACAATAACACTGGCGCGACTGTGGATAACACCCGTGAATCAACCAGCATGTCAGTATCTTATGAAGTGAAAGGCTTCTATGCAGCTATTGCTTATGAAACTTTCGAAGGCACTAACGATTTAGACCCTAATGCGATTCGTATCGGTGCTTACTATGATATCAGCAGCGACCTGCGTGTATCTGGTATGTACCAGACGGCCAGTGATGTGCCTGGTGGTGACCGTTCAGTATACGGTTTAGGTGCCAGCTACAAGATGGGCGTATATACCTTACGTGGTCAGTACTACATTGCCGCTGACAACGACCAGGCTGATTCTGGTGCTAACATGTTAGTAGTAGGTGTTGACCGTAACTTCGGCCGTGCCCTGACCATGTATGCCGCTTACGGTATTACCTCTAACGACGCAAATGCTGCTTACCGTGTATCAGCCGGTGGCCGTGATACTCAGCTTTCAACCATCACCGGTGAGACTGCTGCAGGTTTGTCTTTAGGTTTAGTGTACAGCTTCTAAGCACTGCTCTACTGAAAAAGCCCGCCATTGCGGGCTTTTTTGTGCGCGTACTTTGCGCTGTGCAACTGCAGCGGCATAGGATAATAATCTGTTAATCAGCAGTATATTGTTCTGCCTTTTCATAAAAGTGTCATATTATGGGCCCATACTTAGTGCAGGCTAATTAGTTGGATGAGTCACTATGTCAAGAAGAATACTGGTAGTAGAAGACGAAGCACCAATCCGTGATATGTTGTGTTTTGTACTGGAGCAAAACGGCTATCAGGCCTCGGTGGCCGAAGATTTTGATGGCGCTATTAATCAGTTGGTAGAACCCTACCCTGACTTGGTGCTACTGGATTGGATGATCCCCGGTGGCAGCGGTATTCAGGTAGCTAAAAAAATGAAACAACACGAGCTGACCCGTAATATCCCCATTATTATGATCACCGCCCGTGGCGAAGAAGAAGATAAAGTACGTGGCCTGGAAGTCGGCGCCGATGATTATGTGACTAAGCCGTTTTCACCCAAAGAGTTGATGGCGCGGATTAAAGCGGTGATTCGCCGGGTCGCGCCGACCAGCCTGGATGATGTGGTAGAAGTACAAGGCTTAAAGCTGGATCCGGTATCGCACCGGGTGATGGCGCAAGAGCAGGCATTAGATATGGGGCCGACGGAATTTCGGCTACTGCATTTTTTTATGACTCATCCAGAGCGGGTGTACAGCCGTGAGCAGCTGCTTGATCATGTCTGGGGCACTAATGTCTATGTAGAAGATCGCACGGTAGATGTGCATATCCGTCGCTTACGCAAGGCGATTTCTGTTGCGGGTCATGATAGGCTGGTACAAACCGTACGAGGTTCTGGTTATCGCTTTTCTGCGAAGTAGGTGTTATGCGGCCACAGCTTTCTAAAGGGAAGATTTTTGCAAAATTCTTCCTTTTTTACTCTCTCGCAGCCTTAGCCGGCTGGCCTTTTGGCCTGAGCATGCTGTTTATGTTGCTGCTCAGCTTAGTGTTACTGGCTTCGCATTATCATCATCTGTTTTTAATTACCAATTGGTTGTGGCATGACCGCAAGTTAACGCCGCCCGATGGCAAAGGCTTTTGGCAGCAAATTTTTGATGGCATTTACTATCAGCAGCGGCGCGAGCGCAAAAAGCGGAAAGAGTTACGTAATTTAGTACGGCGCTTTCGGGATGGCGCCGAAGCCTTGCCTGAGGCGGTGGTGGTACTGACCAGTGACTGGACTATTGTCTGGTGTAATAAATTGGCACAGTTGCTAATAGGGCTGCGCTGGCCCAGTGATGAAGGCCAGCGTATCGATAACCTGGTGCGTAACCCGGAGTTTCAAAGTTTTCTCAGACAAAAGCAGTTTCAGCAGCCGCTGGAAATTAGCGCCAGCGCCAACCATAACCTGGTACTGGAATGCAAAATGATGCCTTATGGCAGTGAGCAATACCTGCTGATTGTGCGCGATATCACCCAGTTAAAGCAACTCGAGCAAATCCGCAAAGACTTTGTCGCCAATGTGTCGCATGAGCTACGCACGCCGTTAACGGTGTTGCAGGGCTATTTAGAAGTGATAGATGCAGAGCATTTGCCAGATCCGGCGATGTGGCAAAAAGCGCACAATGTGATGTTGGAACAAACCAAGCGCATGGATGGCCTGGTGCAGCAGCTGTTAACCTTATCTCGGATAGAGGCCTCAGCCCGGGTGCAGTTTGATGAGGAAGTGGATGTGCCGGCGATGTTAGCCACGCTGGAGCAGGAAGCGCAAGCGCTGAACCATGAAAAGCAGCACAACATTAGTTTTAATATTGATCCCAGCTTAAAGGTGACCGGAGTGACCGAAGAGCTGCGCAGTGCCTTTTCTAATCTGGTAACCAATGCCATTAAGTATACGCCGGATGGCGGTGATATCAGTGTTAGCTGGCAGCGGCAACATCAGCGTGCCATTTTTGCGGTAAATGATACCGGCGAAGGCATAGCACCGCATCATGTTAAACGCTTAACTGAACGCTTTTATCGGGTTGATCAGGCGCGTGCGCGCAATACCGGCGGTACCGGTTTGGGCTTGGCTATCGTAAAACATGTGCTGTCGCGGCATAACAGCCAGCTGATGATTTTCAGTGAGCCAGGCCGGGGCAGCAGTTTTTCGTTTGCCCTGCCAGCCGAGTTAGTGCTGGGCAACCTGAAAACAGCCCCCATTAAAAAAGCCAAGTTTAAGGTAAAGTAGGTCGGTTGGTGGCAAGCTGGCGTATCTAGACCTGACTACGCCTGAAGCAATCTTGGTGATGATCATTGACCATGCCGCAGGCCTGCATATGGGCGTAGATAATGGTGGAGCCGACAAACTTAAAACCGCGTTTTTTTAAGTCTTTGCTCATGGCATCCGACTCCGGGCTGGTGGCGCGATAATCGGCCGGACTGTTTATGCTATTTTGCTGCGGTTTACCGCCAACAAAGCGCCATTGGTAATCACTAAAGCTGCCAAATTCAGCTTGTACTTCTAAAAAGCGTGCAGCGTTATTAATGGCAGCGGAAATTTTTAACCTGTTACGAATAATGCCGGGGTTTTGCAGTAACTCGGCGGCTTTGGCGTCATCAAAGGCCGCCACTTTAACCGGATCAAAATTAGCAAAAGCGGCGCGATAGTTATCGCGCTTTTTCAGCACCGTATACCAGCTGAGGCCTGCCTGAGCAGCTTCTAAGGTTAAAAACTCAAACAGCCTGTTATCGTCATAAACCGGCACCCCCCACTCGGTATCGTGGTAAGCAACATAGTCGGGTTTGGTTAAATCGACCCAGTGACAGCGGCATAGTATGGTCATCGATATAATCCTTTTAGCAGCTAGCCGTAGTGGTAAAGCGGTTCAGCCACCACATTCAGGCTGGCTGCTTTATGCAGATCATATTTTTGTTGGCGGTTTAGCCAAAACTGTGCGCTGATACCTGTGCCCAGCTCCAGCTTTTTAGCCAGCAACACAGAGACTGAGCTGTGGCCATTTACAAACAACGATAGCTGTTTACGGCTGATATGCAGTTTTTCGGCGGCATGAGCAATGCTAAGGTTATGCGGTTGCAGGCACCGTTGCAGCAAAACCTGCCCGGGGTGTTGCACTACTAAGTTTGCACTTCGTGTTAATACCGCCATACCCACCTCACTGAAACTCATTCAAATCAACATCATAAACCTGGCCTGCCGTGAAGTAGCAGGTTACAGAGCCTATAGGTTCAACATTATTCACTGTGACCGTTACGGCCCAATAGCCCGGAGAATGCAGGCTAAATTCAAAACCGCCTAATAATTCAAAATCTTTGACTGAAGCGGCATCGTCTAAATCATCCAGTATCGCAATCACCTGATAAACGTAGGTGTTTGGCAGCAGGGTCACATCGCCGCTTAGCCATAGTTGCTGTAAGACTGCAGATTTAAAACTTTGTATCAAGCAATGTCCTTTGCAATAAGGCGTTACCTATAACGTAACGGGAAGAGTCTAGTATACCCAACACCCAAGCTCAAGCCACTATCACACTATCAAGCGCTGAAATTGGCAAAGTAGGTCTGATGCACCGGGTGGCACAAGGCTTTTGGCCGTAACTGCTGAACTTTGGCCATGGCATCGGCTTTGCTGTATCCCAGTTGTAACATCAGTATCGCCGCCATTAAACCGGTGCGGCCCGAGCCGCCTTTACAATGAATCGCCACGGTTTGATTTGCCTGCAGTAAAGCCAATATCTCTGCTTTGTGGTCGGCAAAGGCGTGCTGAAAGGCTTGATCTGGGGCGCAGTCATCTGCTATCGGCAGTTGAAACCACTTTATCTCGAGTCCGGCACATATTGCGCCTAGGTTATCGGCATTATTTTGTGCTAACTCTTGCTCTGGCATTAGCGTAATAATGGCGGTTACTCCGGCGGCTTTTAGCTGGGCAATGCTTTCGTTCAGGCCTACGCCTTTAGTGCCGGGGCAGGGGGTAAATAGCAGCTGACCTGCGCTTAGGGGTAAGATGTCAAAGGGGTGCATAAAAGTCTGTCCTGTATTAGTAAGTGTTGTGTTTTTTGTAAAAGATCACACTAAATTACCACCTGTTTCACTTTAAATGGACCACTGGTTGCAATTTCTGTAGTCCATAACTTTAACACTCAAGGACTATCAATTGCAGCAATCATCCATTGATATCAAAGACAGCTTTGAGCGAAAAGCAGCCGATAAACGCTATGATTGAAGAGTAAAACGAACGTCGGCTTTGCCTTATTGACAGACATTCGTTTTTTCGTGAACCCAGCAAATTATTTCTAATCGGGTGGACAAATTCAGTTTGCTACTACAGAGACTGTGCTCAAATCCCGCTGCAAAGGCACGTTACTCAGTGATGGTTGCAGCGTCTATGCCAGTTACGCCAAAGCCAGTGACGAGTTAACCCACGCAAAGTGCGGGGTGCACAGCCGTCAGCAGTTTATTTAA
>NZ_DAINOE010000013.1:0-21415 GCF_036735525.1 Arsukibacterium sp.
CCCCAATCAACTAACATTTTATTTTAACTACAGAATTTCTGGGGATACCTCAGGCGGCGGTCAGTAAAATTTTTGTCGCAAAAGGCAGGCCTGCTGATCATCCGCTGATTGTGCATTTACATGCAGCTGCTGCACTTAAGGATTGGGCAAAAGATATTCCACAGGAGGCTTTTACACTGGCATCAGCCTTTTGGCCTGGCCCATTAACGTTGCTACTGAACAAGGCTGATCATGTAGATAGCTGTGTTACTGGCGGTTTGGATACCATAGGATTAAGAGTGTCAGCCCACCCGGTATTATTACAATTATTAGCATCAGAGCAGTTGGCTGTGGCAGCACCGTCAGCTAATCCCTATAAAAGATTAAGCCCTACCAGTGCTCAGCAAGTGATGGAGACTATGGACGGCAAAATTGATGCGATATTGGACGGCGGTGAATGCGAGTTTGGCTTGGAGTCCACTATAGTGAGTCTGGTGAGTGGATCTGTGCAGGTACTGCGGGCAGGCCCGATAAGTGTGCAGCAACTGGAGCAGGTGTTAGGATCTCAGGTAACCTATCTACAGAGTCATCAAGTTAAAGTATCTGGAAATGTAGCTGCTCATTATCAGCCTCAAACCAGATTATGCTGTCTGAACACAACCCAGCTAACTGAACTACTTAACACAACAGATATGAAGCTTGCCATACTGTCATTTAGCCCATTGGCGGCTAATATTTCTGTACATTGGAGATACCAGATGCCACAAGATGCTGTGCAATATGGCCGTAGGTTGTACCAAAAGCTTTACCAAGCAGATCAAAGTGGCGCCGAACTCATTGTCGTAGAAAAGCCACCGCTTGATGACAGCTGGCTCGCTGTTCAAAACAGACTGATACGTGCTGCTTATCAGGACGGTTAAATTCAGTAAGATGAGCAGCTTGCCGCATAGATCCACGTTTCTTTGCCCGACTTTAACCTGGCAACGACACGAACATATTCGTCCACTTCATAATCATCGGCCTGCGCTAATTCTGCATCGGTAAGCTCAAATATCGTACCCTCAACTTCATCCTGCTCAGAGCCGGTGTATCGTAAAATCGGGTGGATCGCTTTACCACTTTCACGCAGTACACGCTCATCAGTAATGGTGATTTCACCTAAGACGTAGCACGGCAACACATCTTTACTGCCTATTAAAACGCGGCCAAAATTAGCCATTTGCACTTCTTTTTGCTGAAGTGTGCCATACGAAAACAAAAGTGGCATTACAGAACCTCCTCTATGCTGCGGCCCCCTTGGAGCCTAGTGTTAGATGCCAACCACTTACCGCTGCTTATAGCACCACATAATATGCTAACATCAACCGCAACACAGCGAATTTAATCTAAAAACTGAATAGGACGCCTTATGCGAATGCTACACACCATGCTCAGAGTGACTAACCTTGAGCAGTCTATCGCTTTTTATACACAAGTATTGGGTATGCGCTTATTGCGCCAATCTGACAACTCAGAGTATAGCTACACTCTGGCCTTTGTTGGCTATGGTGATGAAAGGGAACACACTGTGCTGGAACTCACTTACAACTGGGATACCGACAGCTACGACTTAGGTACCGCCTTTGGCCATATTGCCCTGGAGGTAGACAATGTATATGACGCCTGTGACAAGATACGTGCTAAAGGTGGCGTGATAAGCCGCGAGCCCGGTCCGGTAAAAGGGGGTACTACTGAAATAGCCTTTGTGCGTGATCCAGACAACTATGCCATTGAACTAATCCAGAAAAAAGCCCATTACGACAAACTATAACACCGGAGCAAAGATGTCTGAGTTAACAATAAGGGCGGCTAACCCCGCTGATGCTGCCACTATATTGCAGTTTATTACTGAGCTGGCCATTTATGAAAAAGCCGAACATGAAGTGTTAACCTCTGTGCCGCTCATTCAGCAAACCTTGTTTGGCGCTGATGCCAAAGCCCATGCTCTCATTTGCGAGCAAGCTGGCGTGGCCATTGGTTTTGCTGTGTATTTTTTTAATTACTCTACCTGGCTAGGCAAATATGGCCTTTATCTGGAAGACTTGTATATTACGCCCAGTGCCAGACGCAGCGGTGCAGGCCAGCTATTATTTAATGCCCTGGCAAAAATAGCCAAAGCCAATGATTGTGGCCGTTTTGAGTGGAGTGTACTGGATTGGAATACCCCAGCCATTCAGTTTTATGAAAAAATGCAGGCAGAGCAAAAAACGGAATGGTTGGGCTATCGTTTAACCGAAAAACAACTTATTGCCCTGGCCGACAGCTAAGGCTGCTGCTGTGCCCATTGCTCCAGTTCCAAAATCATTTGCTCCGGGTATATGCCTTGATAGACAGCACGCATACTGCCATCGACATAACTCTGTTGTACTGCCTGCTGCCAGCGGGCAATTCGACGATCACTGACATCAAGTGAAAAAGCCAGATACAAATTCACCTGCTGTAAAAAAAACACTTGCTGCAATTCAACACCGCGGGCATTTAACTCATCTTCCCGCCATAATGTAGAAAACTCACTAAATGGCATTACATCAATCCGCTTGCGAATAAGTAAGCGAAGGCAATCATCATAACTACTGGTCAGGACCAGGTTTTTACCCTCAACAAAACCTAATGTCTTAATCTGACTTAAATAGGGCGAATTGCGGTGATCGCAAACCACTAATCCCAATAAGGCGTCAGTATTGTGTTCTGAGACTGCAGGCTGTGGCAACTGCGACTTATTACCATAAAGTGAAATACGATGCTGCTTTATCGGCCCAACCCATTGAAATAAAGCCTCTCTTTCAGGCGTCCTGACTGTTTCAAACAACACTGAAGCAGGCTCTTCATGCGCCATGGCGAAAGCCCGCGGCCAGGGCAAGAGGTATATCTCGCCAGCATCATTCAGCCGTTGCATCAGTAAGCGCACCAGACTCACGGTGGCACCTACCACTTCGCCTTGCTCATTTAAATATTCGCCCGGTGGTGCATGCTCGGTAAAAAACTGCAATGGCGGCTCTGTCGTGGTGCCAGCTTCTACTTTTGGCGTATCTGCTAAAACAGCAGCAACTAACCAGGGCCAAAAACAGAGACCGGCAACCGCAGTGATTTTAACAGCGCTAAAAGCTAATGACACAAGCGCCTCCGGCGAAATAGATACAATTAAACATGAGCTACTCGCTACTGCACTGCGGCTAATTCTAACTGTTCAATCATACGGTTTGGGAAATGCGTTAAATAAAGTTGCCGCATGCTGCCATCCTGATAAGTTTGCCATAATGCTTGCTGCCAGCGCGCTACCCGCGCGGCATCTACATCCAGTGAAAACGCTAAATAGAGTTGCACCTGATTTAGCGGGGCTACCGCATATAAGGGGACCTCATGGTCAAGCGTTTTCTCACCATGGCGCTGGGCGTTAAGCGCGGTAATTTGTGCCCGGCCACGCTTTAACATATCACTGCAATCACCGGCTTGCAGCACTAATACTAAGTTTTTTCCCTCTACAAAGCCTAAACGCTGAAAATGCTCAACATAAGAAGCACCACGATAACCACAGGCAATAAAGTTACCGGGCAAATCGGTCAGGCTTCGGATCTTGTCAGGCACAGTGGTATAGAGCTTCATATCAAAGACTTTTACTGGTCCCACTCATTGAAAATGGGCTTCTCGAGCCGGATTACGTACAGTGCTGAAAAGTACGGTATGGGGTTGTTTTAGCGCATATTCATAAGCTCGGGCCCAGGGCAATAACTCAATATCTCCTGGCTCGGCTAAACGTTGCTGTAGTAATCTAACCAGGGCAACGGTCGCACCGCTCACCTGTACTTGTTCATTTAAATACTCACCAGGCGGATTATGCTCAGTGTAGAAATGCAACGGCAGGGACTTACTGTAAAGAGCAGAACTAAACAACATGGGTATGCTACAAAGCATAGCAATAACACCACAGTGTCGGCTTTTTTGATAAAGCTTAAGTTGCAACTCATTTTCACGGGCTTTGTTAATAGCCGGCATATAAGGCTCCCGCAAGCTCAAGGTCAGATGCTGCTCAGGGCAGCTCTATAATGACTTTTTCATTAAGCGACATGGCCAGATTATTATCATAATAGGCTGCTTCATTAATAAAGGTAGGATACACCGTGTTTTCCCCTTCATAATAGATCACACCACCATCAAATAAGCTAAACAGCGGATCACCGCGATGAATAGGATGATAATCTTTATCCTGCACGTTTTTATGTACCATGCCAAGGCGCTCACCCTGTTCATTCACTGGCAGCTTAATACTGGTCAAATAACGAAAGGCTTCAGTCTGCTTAGGTAAGTTTGGCACAGTATTGGTGTTATACAACTGCACAAAATCCAGAATATGCTGGGTCATCCGGTGCATTAAATCCATCACATCATGGCGCAGCACCGATTGCGGCTGTGGTCCCACTTCGACTAGTACACCGTAGCGGCCAAGAGTACACATCAGCGCATGATCTTGAGCAGCAATATGATCTTCATCACGGGAAATAATCGCCTCTGGCATCTGCATTTTAACGTAAGCCGCCAGTTGATTATAAAAAGGGCCGGCCTGCGTCAGGATTAAACAGGCGCCCATATTGCTGGTGGTATTATGTAAATCAATAAGCAAATCAGTTTTAGCATTGCCCTTTGGGCCCAGTTGCTGATTAAGCACCTTGGCCCGGCTTTGCTCGTAATTGCTAAGATTAGGGTTGGCTAAATCAGCCGTTTTGAATTGCCGATTTAAATCACTGTGTAAGTAGCGTTTATTGGCATGATGCGCTTCTGGGTTAGCCCAGATAGTCTGGCACTGAAAGCTGCTACGGGTGATCCATTGCGGCTGCTGCTGATAGTGGCGAATTAAATAAATACCTGAAAACTCATTGCCATGCACACCACCGACGATGGCAACCTGCTTAATCTGATCCATGACGCTCCTTAAACTCAAGGCTGTAAAAAATAATACTGAGATTATGGCGCCTTAACCTAAAAAAACATAGCAGCTAAAGGCTTAGCAGCATAAAAAGGCCTGGCGGCTAAAAAAAGATGGTTTTAGGCAGCAGAATGGGCGAGATCATAATTGGCAGAACCTTGTGACAACAGTTCATTGTGCAGGATCTGGCTGGCCTGACAAACGCATTTGCCGCATTGACTGCCCACACCCAAATGGTTTTTTAAGCAGCGCATAGACTGCTGCCCTTGTGCAATGGCTTGCTTAATGGTTTTATCGGTAACGGCTTTACATAAACAAACGTACATGGCGCTGCCTCTTGTCAGGACACAGCGCCATATTAATCTAAGTGAGAATCGTTATCAATAGCTTTTACAAATTAATACAAGCCAGTTTTAACGAAATAGCACTTTTTCTTGCTGAAACCAATGCACACAAAAGGCGATCAGGCCACCGGCCAGCACTGTGGTTGAGGCAAAAATCAGTGCCAGCAAACCATAATCCGCAGTGCCCTTGAGTAATTCTTTAATGGCCAAGGCAATATTGGTTAGCGGAATTAACGCATTCACTACATTAAGCTCCATGCCGGGGGCCATCGCTATCATCAGCGGCACTATTACCAGGATCATTAATGGGCTCATGTAATTCTGCGCCTCTTTAAAGGTGCGGGCATAAATAGATATTGCCAGCAACAGCGCGGCAAAAATAGCAGCGGTTGGCAGCAATAATGCAAACATCAGCACCAGATCAATCACCGCAAAATCGGCAATGGCGGCGGTGACTTTTTCAAAGCCGGTAAAACTGGCAGCCACTGCCCCCCAGATGCCGAAACTGGCCACCGTAATCAGAGTGGTCATAATAGCGGTGGTGAGCACCGTTAAAAACTTACCTAGCACTATGGCAGTGCGGCTTATCGGACAAATTAATAAGGTTTCTAAGGTGCGGCGCTCTTTTTCACCCGCGCCTAAATCTACCGCCGGATACATGGCACCACTTAAGCATAAAAATATCAGAATATAAGCTAAAAAGGCCCCTATAGTTTCACCGATATTTTCACGTTGTTCAGCGGTATTCACCCGGGTCAGTTCCACCGGTTTTAGAATGGCGGTTAAGTTAGCCGGATCAACCCCTAACTGCCCCAGGGCCGTGCGCTGTAACCGCTCGGTATAGGTGTTTAATAACTCGCTGAAATAGTTATACATAAAATCCAGCTGCGATGAGCGGTTATAGATAAGTCGCCACTCCGCCTGTTGCACCTGCGCCTGGCGGCTGGCAAAATCTGCGGGGATCACTAAGGCCACATCAAATTCATTATTGCGGATCGCCGCTACTAAATCGGCTTCCTCGGTCAGCTCTGTTGTCACCTGTTTGAAATTTTTGTGGTAAAACAAGGCCTCAGCAAACTCAGGCGCCTGCTGCTGATTAATAATCACATAACGGTGCTGCACCTGCATCGCTTTATTGGCGGTGCTGGCCATCACCAGAGCGGTGATACCGAAAATCACCGGAAAGATTAATATGGGCAATAAAATCACGAAAATCAGCGTTTTTTTATCACGGGTAAGTTCAAGTAACTCTTTGAGATAAACCTGCCACATATCAAACTGCTCCTTGCTTTTGAGCCGATAACACGGCTAAAAAAGACTGACGTAAATCAGCGCCATTGCCCAGTAATTTAAATTGCTCCAGGCTGTCATTAAAACTGCTGATGCCTTTATCAATAACCACTACCCTGTCACAAAGGGCGGCCACTTCATCCAGATGATGGGTTGAGAAAATCACCGGCGTGCCGGCTTTTTTTAACGCAGTAATAAAATCCAGTACCGTTTGCACTGTCATGATATCGAGACCGGTGGTAGGTTCATCAAGGATCACCACTTTGGGCGAGTGCACGACGGCCCGGGCAATAGCCGTTTTTTGTTTCATACCGGTCGACATGGTATCGACTCTTTTGTTGGCAAAGGTTTGCATATCCAGCAAAGTGAACAGCTCATCGATACGCTGGGCTAACGCAGCTTCTGTCATGCCATGTAACCGGCCAAAGTACGCCACGTTCTCTTTGGCTGTCAGCTTGTCGTAGAGGCCGGTATCGGCTGACAAAAAACCAATTTGTTTTCTGGCCTGTACCGGTTTTTTTAAAACATCTATGCCATTGATAAACACTGAACCACTGTCAGGTTTTAACGCGGTAGATAGCATGCGTAAAGTCGTGGTTTTGCCAGCGCCGTTTGGCCCGAGCAAGCCTAACACTTCACCCTGGGCACAATGAAAACTGACATCCCGGACCGAGCGAAATTGCTTATCCTGATAGCGTACATCTGACAGTTCTGCCTCAGATAATTTATGGCCTTTACTCAGCGCAAAGGCTTTTTGCAGCCCTTTAATTTCAATCATGTCATCGTCCTAATTAATGGTTAGCGCAGCGATTAGTATGAAGCAAAGTTATTTGCCAGCGCGTTTGGGCCGAAAATAACCGGTATTTTCATAAAATGCCTGCTGTTGATTATCCGGATACCAGCCTGGCACGCCGAGTAACGGCAATGGCGACAGTTGTTGATTATCAAGAACTGCTGCGCCGTTAGCAATTTGTTGACAGAGTTTTTGGTCAATAAAAATGTAAGCATCTGTAAGTGACCACTGCGAAAAACCGCTAGGTACCTCAATAAACCAGCATTTGGCGGTTAAGCCTAAAAAAGGTTTAGTGGCCATCTCATACATAGCATGGCCAAAAATCAGCGGCCGGATGTGCTGCCACCAGTCTTGGCGCTGCTGGATAAAACTCTGTTGCCATTGATGCTGTCGCAGCCATGTTTGATGTGCGATAGCGTCAGGTTCACAGGCAATAATAACGCCACACTCATCCAGTAGGGTGAGTTTATTGCGCAGCACAGTACGCGTTTTATTGCCTTCACGCAGGATTTCAGCCTGGTGTAACTGGTTTATCAAGGCTTTGGTCTGAGGAAACAGACACCAGATGAGGGCGCCAAACAAGTCATGCCAATTTTGCTCGCGACATGGAATCTGCCGACTGTCTGCGATATAACTTTCATAATATCGCCCATCGGCCAGCAGTGCACTATTCTCAATAAAGCTATAGTCCTTCAGCCGGCGCCACTGATTCAGCAAGGCCGGTTCGGGCCACTGCGGCTGGGTTAACAGCGGAAATAACTGGCAGAGATCATTAAAGATAGGGTTAGTACTGAGCAGGGACACCTGCCAATGCTCCGGGGCGATAAAACGGTTGCTATTGCTTGTTACAGACATCATTACCTAAGTTGAATAATTTATTTGGTCAGACCAATTTACTTTATAAAAGCGACAAAAAGCGCTTGCATTTTTACACTGGCATGGCACATTCACAGGGTACGTATAGACGTACATACTGCCAAACGAATTGTATTTTTTCGATTATTAATAAATAGAGGTTATCATGTGTTCGATATTTGGGGTGCTTGACATCAAAACTGATGTTAAAGCGTTGCGCCAGCAGGCGCTGCAGTTATCTAAATTATTACGTCATCGCGGCCCGGATTGGTCTGGGGTATGGAATGACGACAATGCCATACTGGTGCATGAACGTCTGGCCATTGTAGATACTGAAAATGGTGCCCAACCCCTCATTAATGATAATCGAAATCACATTCTGGCAGTGAATGGCGAAATCTACAATCATAAGCTGCTCGAAAAAGCGCTGGCCACACCCTACTCGTTTAAAACCAAATCGGATTGTGAAGTCATTCTGCCACTGTATTTAGCACATGGTGCCGACTTTATTGATCAGTTACACGGCATGTTTGCCTTTATTTTGTATGACGCCGAGCAAGGCCGTTATCTTATTGCCCGTGATCATATCGGCATTATTCCGCTGTATTACGGCTACGATGAGCATGGCCAGCTGTTTGTGGCCTCTGAGCTCAAAGCGCTGGTGCCGGTATGTAAGCAGATTAAAGAATTTCCGCCCGGCCATTATTTTGACAGCAAAATTGGCGAGCTGCGTAGTTACTACAAGCGTGACTGGCAAAGCTTTGATGCCGTAAAGGATAACCCTGCCAGTGAAGCAGAGCTGAAAGCCGCGCTGGAGCACAGTGTTAAAACCCACCTGATGTCAGATGTGCCTTATGGCGTGTTATTATCTGGTGGCCTCGACTCCTCGTTAATTTCAGCCATCGCCCAGCAATTTGCCAAGCGCCGGGTTGAAGATGATGATCAGTCAGAAGCCTGGTGGCCACGCTTACATTCTTTTGCCGTAGGTTTACCGGGATCGCCGGATTTAATCGCCGCGCAAAAAGTGGCCGATGCCATTGGCACTGTGCATCACACCGTGCATTTTACCGTGCAAGAGGCACTGGATGCGCTGCGCGATGTGATTTACTTTCTGGAAACCTATGATGTCACCACCATTCGCGCCTCCACGCCGATGTATCTGATGGCTCGTAAAATTAAAGCCATGGGCATTAAAATGGTGTTGTCGGGCGAAGGCTCAGATGAAATTTTTGGTGGCTATTTATATTTCCATAAAGCACCGAATGCTAAAGAGTTTCATGAAGAAACCCTGCGTAAACTCGACCGCTTACACATGTTTGACTGCAATCGTGCCAACAAGGCGATGTCGGCCTGGGGTATTGAAGCCCGGGTCCCCTTCCTTGATAAAGAATTTATGGACGTGGCGATGCGCTTAAACCCACAGGCAAAAATGTGCGGTGGCGGCAAAATGGAAAAACATATTCTGCGTCAGGCCTTCGATGGTTTGCTGCCTAATGAAATTTTATGGCGGCAAAAAGAGCAGTTTTCTGATGGCGTCGGTTACAACTGGATTGACAGTTTAAAAGCCCATGCCGCCAAAGAAATTAGCGATCAACAAATGGCCACCGCCAGCTTTCGCTTCCCGGTAAATACCCCGGATAGCAAAGAAGCTTACTACTACCGGGTGATCTTTGAAGAGCATTTCCCGCATGCCGGCGCTATTAGCTGCGTACCGGGTGGTAAGTCTGTAGCCTGCTCGACACCTGAGGCGCTGGCCTGGGATGCGAAAATGGCGGAAATGACCGACCCCTCTGGCCGGGCGGTACGTGACGTGCACGCGCAAGGCTACTAAGCAAAACGCAAGCCAGTTGAAGGCCACCGCAAGGTGGCCTTTTTATTAGGTGTCTTTATAATTAGCACTTAGCTATTGTATTAAATGAAATTACTGCCAGACTATTTGCTATCTAAAGTACAACCAAGGGTATAACGCCGTTTATGCATTTCCACAGCGCACTTTTTGCCAGCAGCCTGAGCTTATTTACCAGCTTATTCAACCTGAACGCTGCTGAACTACACTTAGCCGGCCAATGGTTAACCGATGAGCAAGGTAAAAGCCTGATTGACCCACAAAGCTCAGGGTTAACCTTGCGTCATGGTGAGCTTATTCATATTGGCGATAACAGCGCGGCCCTGCCAATGCGCAATGTGTTATTAAAAATCAACCCGCAAACTGGCCAGTTAACGGCCCCCCCTATCGCATTAACCGTGGCCGCATCGCTAAAACACAGCTGCTTTGCCGAGTTACTGCACGGCTACCCCGACTGGGAGTCGTTAACCTGGGACAGACAAGACGACACCACCTTAATTTCCGTGACTGAAGACTCCTCTGACTATAAGCTGAGTGAAGACTGTGCCAGGCTTTATGCGGATACCCACTCCACACCCTACCCCACGCTACTGGTAAAAATTAGCATTGATAAAGCACTAACCAAGGCAGAAATTGTCGCTGTGCGACCGGTGCAATTTCCCAAAATCGCACAGGTCGGTAATTTTGCCAATGATGGTATTGAAGGTCTGGCCCTTGATAACAGCGGCAATCTGTATCTGGCACTGGAGAAAAACCAGGCCAATGCACCGATGATTTTTGTTACGCCCTATGATGCTGATTTTTGGCAGAATGAGCAGTTTGTAGCTGTTGCCGACAGTGGTTTTAGCTTACCCATACCCGATGCTAACAATCACCCGATAAATGGCCTGGATTTTTTGCCGCATCCGGATAGCCGCCATCCAGGGTATTTAGTGGCGGCCGCGCGCAATGATGATCAGTTATGGATTATTGATCTCAGTCAGCAACAAGCACCCTTTGTGCAGCAGTTACATTTTTATGCGCCCACCTATCAGTTTGGCAGCAGTGATGGCTGCCCGCCTTATGAAAAAATGCGTAATACCTCAATTGAGGGGGTTGCTGTGGTTGGGCAGCAAATCATACTGGTCAATGACCCCTGGCAAAGCCAGTATGCTAAAAATATTCAGTGCCCTGCCAATGCCGCGCATTTTCAGCAGTTTTCACCCTTGATGTTTAAGCTGAATATTGACCCGCGCTGGTTTAGCCAACCCTGAGCAAAAGCCGCTAAGCAGCACTAGGTAGGAAAGCCCGCTTCTGCTATGCTAGTGCCAGCCTAAACAGCGGTGTATTTACCACGCTTTGTTGCTCAACTGTTGCTCAACTCTTTTGCAGGACAACCCATGATTAACCATTTTCGCGTACTTGGCGTTAAAACCAATGCCAGCGATGACGATATTAAAAAAGCTTATAAACGGCTGGCCAATCGCTTTCACCCGGATAAGCTACTGGATTTAACCGATGAAGAAAAAACTGCCGCCGCTAACCAGTTACAACGGGTACAACAGGCTTATGCGGTATTAGCTGATGCCAAATTAAAAGCGGCCTTTATTAAAGATTTCAATAATGTCATCGTCACTGATCCCTCTGCCGCCATGCAGGATTTATGGGATCAGTACTACAGCTAGAGCGCGCTATGAACTACTCTTTAACCTACCGGCATAACGAGAGGTGTTAACCTTATATGGCTGCAACATTAAATCAAGCGACACTGCGTCAACTGTTAAGCGATGCAAAAGACAATATTGAATCTTATCTGGATCCGGATACACCCAAGGCACTGGAAAAATTCACCACCCAAATAAAAAGCCTGTTGCTGGCTGATATTGAAATGCTGGAGTCTGTACCGGAGTATTTACCTATGGCGCTGTATGGCCGGGTAAAATTTCCGCCTCAAGCCAAATTGCACTGGCAGCAATGGCTGCAAAGCGGTAAAGCACCAGACTGGCAAGCCTTTAAAACCTCGGTGGCCTTTGCCAATGCCGATCTGGAACTGGTTAAAACGGTACGGGCTTACTCTGAGCAACGGCTGATTGAAGCCTGTGCCGTGTTGTTTATGCTGGAAAACGGCGATAAACCACTGGCACAAAGCCGGCAGAGCAACGATGATCAGGATGACGCTGCTGAACCGGATGAGAACGAGTCTGCATATGGCTATGATGCAGAGCAGGATGATGAAGACGCTGATGCTGAAGAAGACGGCTATGATGACCAATATGATGAAATCCGCTTTAACCGGGAGCAACATTAATGACCAACTTAATCGCAATTGCCGTCGCCGAAATTAAAGAACTGGCGGTTATTGAGCCCAAACAAGCCAGCAAAAAATTTGAACTTATCGCCAATACCATGAGCGATGAACAGTTAGTCGAAGTGCTGGAAAACATTGATATTGTGACGCTGACCCAAATTAACAGCCAGCATGATATTTCGTTCCCCTCTATTATCTCTGAGTTAATGAGCCCGGAGCGGATCCGCGATATTGTCTGCCAGCAGCCGTTGTACTGGGAAGAAAAAATTAAAAACAATGCCGAAGAGCTGCAACAGCATACCTTCGATTTTTTAACTTACCTTATCCGCACTCAGGATAGCGAAGACAAACAAGCTGAAATCCTCGAATGCATAGCGGAAGATGCCGCCGGCTTGTTTTATTTATCGATCCCCTTTATTGAGCTGTATCGCGCTGAGCCTATAGAAGATGATCATGGCCTGCATGACATGCTGCACGATGAAGAAGAAGACTTAGAAGAAGCGGTACGCTTTACCGAGCGCCAGCTAAATGAAGATGCCCATGGCCTGGGTATTGACGACCCGCGCAGCCTGCTCGCGCTGATCCGCCAGCTGACACCTCAGGTCGAGCAAGCCATTAAAGCCCTTATTCGCAACGAAAACTCTGGCTGGGAAGGCATTATCAATAAATTTGCTACTGAACTGGTGATGCAGGCCAAAGAGAAAAATCAGGCTACGGACGAATTTGCTGAAGTGGACGATATGTTTAGTTTTCTCGATTAAGCACAAGGTGTGGTGTATGCCACTATTTAAAGACGTATTAAAAGGACAGTCTTCATGCAACTAATGGTGCGCGATGGCAGCAGTGGCCCGTTTTTAAGCCAGGTGATCAATAACGCCAAAGCAGCTGAGCAGCTGAGCGATGCGCAGCTGCAACAGATTAAAAGCAAAGCGGTGCTGATGAGCCTGAAATTTGCCGATAAGTTTTATAATAAACACAAGATGCATTTACTCGAGCAAGCTGCCTATGACGTTATTGGTGTGGTCAGTCTGGGTTTGCTGGAATTGTCAGACAAAGATCCCTCACGGGCACTCGCCTTGTTATTGGCGCCTGAGGGCTTAGTAAAGCCGTTCCAAAAAGGCTGGAATATGCTTAGCACAGTCAGCAGAAAAGCCGGTACGAAATCCTTGTACGGCGAGGTCGATGCACAACTGCTGCAGCAGGTATCCAGCACGCCGGATGCAGAAGACTGGCCCGGCTGGCAGCAATATCAGCAAGCCTTAGCTGAGCATCAACGCAGTCAGAGTATGCAATTGCTGTTACAACAGTTTTTTGCCCGCTTACCGGGGGACGACTACGATTACTGCAGTTTAGAAGAAGTGCTGGCCGAAGTGGTGTTTTACCGCGCCCTGACCGGTGGTGATAAAGTACGTCAGGATTTAAAGCAGCGACTCACGCAAATAACGCTGCAACCTCACTGGTTTAATGACACTTTTTTTGCACTGCAAACCGAGGCAACACTAGCGGAATTACCGCCGGCCAATGCCCAAGCCATTCGCGCTGATTTAGGCCAGCATTTTGCACCGGCTCTGTTGCGTACCCTGCAATTTGCCAAAGACTATCAGGCATTAGCCAAACAAGATGCGTCACCTGAAAAACTGGATAATTTTGAGGGTAAACAAGGCCTCTCCAACCCACTACTGGGCTGGCCGCAGTATCTAGTGTTGTAAAGTCGCGGTATTAGCAAGCTGCACAAGAGACCCATATGCGCACACTGTTGACACTATTGTGGTATCTGTTCGCCGGTTACAGCCTGCTGTGTCTGGTGCTGTATGTTGCGCAGCGACAGTTGATTTTTTTTCCGGTGCCGGCGCAACTGCCACCGGCTAATCCGCTTATTTTGCAACAGGACCATGCACAGGTCTGGGTCAGCCAACAGCCAAGGCCAGGCCAGCAGGCGCTGTTGTATTTTGGTGGCAATGCGGAAGATGTGAGTGTGTCTCTGCACGAGTTTGCCGCGGCCTTTCCGACGCATGCCATTTATCTGATGCATTACCGCGGTTATGGCGGTAGTAGTGGTAAACCCTCAGAGCAGGCCCTGGTCGCTGATGCGCTGGCGTTATACGACAAGCTGACAAGTGAGCACAGTGACTTTACCGTGATAGGCCGCAGCTTAGGCACTGGCGTAGCGGTACAATTAGCGGCGCGCCGACCGCTGCAACAGTTGGTACTTATTACCCCTTTTGACAGCTTAACCGCAGTAGCCCGGCAGCAAATGCCGTACATTCCGGTGGGCTGGTTGCTAAAAGACCGCTTTGAATCCCATTATTTTGCCGCAGATATCCGCGCTGCGACACTATTGCTGCTGGCACAGCAGGATGAGATCATCAGTGCCAAGCGCAGTGAGGCGTTATATCAGGCCTTTACTGCTGGCACTGCCACCCTTATTCGTTACCCCGGCAATCATAACAGCTACCTGCCCGCCAGCCAGATCGCCGCCTGGCTGCAGAGCAATTAAACCGGTTTGCGCCTTGCCCAAAGCGCAAAAAGCGAGGCACTGCCAAACATCAGTAAGCTATACACACTGGGTGCGATCGACATGGCCGAGCTTTGCAAAATGCCAGTGGTGATCAAAAGCGCAAGGGTGCCGTTTTGCAGCCCCACTTCAAGACAGATAGTGCGCGCCTGGCGCTCCTGCTGTAGCAACCATTTACCCAGTAAATAACCCAAAAGCATTGTTAGCAGATTAAGCGTCAGCGCAGCAGGGCCGGCTTTGGCGATATAGCGCCATAAATCATCCCCTAAGTCTACCGAGATACTGATAATAAGCAGCAACAGCACAATTATTGAAAAGCGGCTGATCACCGGCTCTGCCGCTTTAGCAAAGGTTGGCCATTTGGCGCGCAGTAACATCCCCACCAATACCGGAAATACGCTGACTATCATCAGGGTTAACCAGGTTTGTCCTATTGGCAATTGCAACTGAGACTCAGCGCCGCCATAAAAACTAATCGCCCAGGCCGCCAGCAGCGGTATGGTAAAAGGTGTGATAAAGCCCACGACGGCAGTTAACGAGACGGAGAGGCCGACATCGGCTTTACTTAAATAACTGTATAAATTTGAGGTGGTGCCGCCCGGGCACAGCGCCAAAATAAACAGCCCAATCGCCAGTTCGGCTTGTAGCTTAAAGAGCGCTATCACGGCAATAGCGGTGAGCGGCAGTAGTAATAGCTGCGCTAAAGCGCCTAAGACAAAGCCTTTGGGGGCTGCGAAAACACGGGAGAAGTCGGCTGGGCGTAAGCTCATGCCCACGCCTGTCATAATTAAAATCAACGCCAGGGGTAAGCCAATCTGGGTCAGGCTGTTAAACATCTGCGTTCCTGTTTTACTAAAAAATCCACGTTACATTAATCCTTGCTGGCTGTCAGCATACTCGTGTTGAATGTTGCATGTTGTGTTAGTGGCGTTTTAGCTAGCCTTGCTCTGCCAAAGCTTTGGCCTGCGCCCTGGCGGTTCTCTCCCCCACTAACAGCGCGCCCCAGCGTCTTAGCAACTCAAAACCCACTAAGCAGGCTGTCACCGCCAGTAATGCCCAGAGCATGCCATCGATGCCCAGCCGCTGCTGCTCTGAGTACAGCGTCCAGATAAATTGGCCAACACAGAGCGTAGCCACTACCAACAGCGTGGGTTTGCGGCCAATTTTTGCGACAATAAAAACACCAAGCGGTGCACCAATGGCCACTATTGGCGCGGCTGCCAGCCAGTTTTCAAAGACGCCCGGCGCCAGCCCCTGCCCAGACACTGTTTTTACTAAGATACCCAGTACTGAGGTAAAGGCCATAATCACGACAGAGGTGGGAATAGCTATTTTTAAATCCGCCCGGCAAATCAGCACCAGCGCGGTATAGAGCACCATATCAATACCCACGCCGGTTACCGCTGCCACTGTCGCCCCTGCCAGGGCGCCAATCCACAGCCCCAGTTTAAAGTCCCAGCGCTCATCAAAGTCAGTCATGCCGCTGTGACCGGCAATTTCATTTAAACGAAATAAATGCAACAAGCCAAAGCTGGCCCAGACCACCGCAAACAGCAGCTTAATCCACAGCTCTGGAATATAAGGGGCAATAAAAAAGATCCCCAGCGGAGTGCCAAATAACGCGCCAAGCATGGCACCTTTGAGCGTAGCCCAGGCCAGTGGCTGACGTCTGGCCAGAATAAAAATGCTGGCACTGGTCATGCCGATAGATTGAATGGCAAAACTAAAATCCCGCCCCAGGCTGGCCGGTAACTCAAATAGCAGCACCAACACCGGAAAGCCGACAGTGCCGCCGCCCATAGGGGTAGAACCCGCCGCATAGCTGCCAAAGGCCATCGCCACCGCCATGGGCCAATGCGCTGCCGCCGTAGACCAATACCCTAAACCAGCCACTAAAAACAACCACACCGAATAAAAGCCAGCCAACCACAACAACCAAATCCACAACCTTTGCTTGAGCAGGGGTTTTGTTGGCAAAGGGATTGTCATACTGCACATCCTGAGTCATTGAGTCGCTTTGGCGTTATAACAGGGTTTTTATTGCCCCACTGAGCCCATCAAGGGTTAACGGATGCATCCGTCTTGCCATTATCTTACTTATCATTTCAATAGAATAATAGTGGCTCCACCACGGCTCTGGCTGCGGGTTTAGCCAGACAGCTTTGGGGTATTGCGCCAGTAAGCGCGCTAACCAGACCTTACCCGGCAGCGCGTTATAATGCTCGACACTGCCGCCAGGGTATTCAATTTCATAAGGCCCCATAGTGGCATCGCCGACAAAGATCAGTTTATAGTCGCTGGCGTAGGTATGAATAATATCCTCTACCTTTACCTGCTCGGTATAGCGGCGTTTATTATCGCGCCAGACACCTTCATACACACAGTTATGAAAGTAGAAAAACTCCAGATGTTTAAACTCGGTTTTTACCGCCGCAAACAGTTTTTGGCACTGTTCGATATGATCATCCATCGAGCCACCGACATCAAAAAACACCAGCAGCTTAATCGCATTATGCCGCTCACGGATAAAACGTAAATCCAGCCAACCGGCCTGCTCAGAGGTCGCCTGTATAGTGCCCTGTATATCCAGCTCTGTCTCAGCGCCACTGCGGGCAAATTTGCGCAGTTGCTTTAACGCCAGTTTAATACTGCGGTTATTCAGCTCAGCGTCGGTGTCTAAGTCTTTGAATTCACGCTTATCCCACACCTTAACAGCACGACGCGCGCCACTGCCCTGCTGGCCAATGCGCACCCCCTCGGGGTTAAAGCCATAGGCACCAAAGGGTGAGGTACCGCCGGTGCCAATCCATTTATTACCGCCGCTGTGCTTCTTTTGTTGCTCTTTTAAGCGCTCACGCAAGGTTTCCAGCAATTTATCCAGGCCGCCCAGTGCCTGCAGTTTAGCTTTATCTTCGTCGCTTAATTTACGTAATACTTCTGGCACCAGCCACTCGGGTGGAATACTGGCGGCGATATCCACTTCGGCCACACCTTCAAAGTACTCAGCAAAGGCGCGATCGAATTTATCGTACTGGGTCTCATCTTTGACCAGACATAAGCGTGACAACTGATAAAAGGCTTCAGTGTCGGCGAAGATCACCTGCTGCTGCAAGGCATTCAATAAATCCAGCAGTTCAGTAATACTGGTTTTTAAGCCGTATTTGCGCAGGGTAAAGAAGAAATCAATTAGCATAATTCTTTCGTGTTACTCACTAAAGCATCCTAAGAGTAGACCAGAACCTTGTTCTGGTCGGCGCAGAGTGTCTGAGCGCAGGCGCCAGCCGTAGCGAGTTGCTGCGACGAGCCAGAGCAAGTGTTTTGGTCCACTCTTTTGCACTTAGCCTTGAATGCAAACCAGACCGAAACAAGGTTCTGGTCCTTCGCTGACATCATCGTAAACATTGACGAGTCCAAAGGAGTACTGCAGTCGATCCCGGCGAACAGAGCACAAGCTTCAAACATAGTTTAGCGCCCTTGTCGCTTGGCCAAAAACGCCAGCTTCTCCACCAGTGCCACATCCTGCTCGTTTTTAAGCAAGGCACCAAACATCGGCATTAAACCGCCTTTTTGCTGTTTGTCGGTTAATACTTCTGGCGGAATATCTTCAGCCAACAACAGCTTTAACCAGTCTATCAGCTCAGAGGTCGAGGGTTTTTTCTTTAACCCCGGCAGCTCCCTAAGCTCAAAAAACACCTCAAGCGCCGTGCTTAATAACCGCTGCTGAATGTGCGGGTAATGTACTGCCACTATAGCACGCAGCGTGTCTGCATCCGGAAAACGGATATAGTGAAAGAAGCAGCGGCGTAAAAAGGCATCTGGCAGCTCTTTTTCGTTGTTCGAGGTAATAATAACGATGGGTCTGTCTATGGCACGGATCTGCTCACCGGTTTCGTGTACATAAAACGCCATCTGATCCAACTCGTGCAGCAAATCGTTAGGGAATTCAATATCGGCTTTGTCAATTTCATCAATCAGCAGTACCGGGCGTTTTGCGGCAGTAAAGGCCTGCCATAATTTGCCGGGGCGAATATAGTTGCTAATTTGCTGTACTTTGTCGCTGCCCAACTGGCTGTCACGCAGCCGTGATACCGCATCATACTCGTACAGACCATGTTGCGCCTTAGTAGTGGATTTAATATGCCACTGGATTAAATCTGTGCCTAAACTGGCTGCCAACTCTTCCGCCAGCCGGGTTTTACCGGTACCCGGTTCACCTTTGATCAATAACGGCTTTTGCAGCGTCACAGCCGCATTGACTGCCAATGCTAATTCAGGGGCAACGATATAATGCTCGGTACTTGTAAAGGCCATGGGTGTCCTCTTAAGGCAAAAAGAAAAGATATAAGTTATAGCCAAACACTACTTCAAATTTTTGTTTAGCGGCGTATCCTTATAACCAATTTACTACTAAATTGGAGTTTTTATGGCAAACGTTTATGCAGACAACTCATTGTCTATTGGTCGCACCCCTCTGGTCAAATTAAACCGTGTGGTTAAAGGCGCAAATGTATACGCTAAAATGGAATCACGTAACCCAAGCTTCAGCGTGAAATGTCGCTTAGGCGCAGCACTGATTTGGGATGCTGAAAAAAGTGGCCGTCTGACTGCTGACAAAGAAATTGTTGAGCCAACCTCTGGTAACACCGGTATTGCCCTGGCCTTTGTCGCAGCCAGCCGTGGCTATAAGTTAACCCTGACCATGCCAGCCACCATGAGCCTGGAGCGGCGTAAATTATTAAAAGCCCTTGGCGCAAATCTGGTATTAACCGAAGGCCCTAAGGGCATGAAAGGCGCCATTGAAAAAGCCAAAGAAATTGAAGCTTCAAACCCAGAAAAATATCTGATTTTAGGTCAGTTTGATAACCCGGCTAACCCACAAATCCATTTTGATACCACAGGTCCGGAGATTTGGAATGATCTCGATGGCAAACTGGATGTGTTTATTGCCGGTGTCGGTACTGGTGGGACTATTACCGGGGTCAGCCGCTATTTTAAACTGGAAAAAAAGCAGCCATTAGTTAGTGTCGCAGTAGAGCCTGCCGAGTCACCGGTGATTTCTCAGGTAAAAGCCGGTGAAGACATCAAACCTGGCCCACATAAAATTCAGGGTATAGGTGCCGGTTTTATTCCTGGCAACCTGGATGTTGAATTAGTGGACAGAGTAGAAACCGTCAGCAGTGACGAAGCCATTGCCATGGCGCACCGCCTGATGAAAGAGGAAGGCATACTGGCCGGTATCTCTTCAGGGGCAGCAGTAGTGGCCGCAGCGCGCTTAGCGGCACTTCCTGAATATGCCGGTAAAAACATCGTGGTCATTTTAGCCAGTGCTGCCGAGCGTTATCTGAGCAGCCCGCTCTTTACCAGCGTATTTACTGAACAAGAATTACTGCCTTAATCAGTAGCTTAGCTTAGTAGAGGCCGCATTTGCGGCCTTTTTGCTTTACAGCACAGCAAAAACATTTCACACTTCAACTGATTTAAAATTTAACCCAGATGAGGTTTTACATGCAGCTGCCAGCGTTCAAAAACACTAAACAAGCTCTTAAATGGCTGCTGGTATTAGCCTTAGGCACGGCGATGTTAGCTTGTGGTGAGAAACCTAATGGTAATACCCACTTTGGTACGCCTGAGCATATTGCTACCGAATTTTTTCATGCCATCTACAATGAAAAAGACTTAGATAAAGCCAAAAGTCTCAGCACCGACGAACTTGCCGATTTAATGGCGTCTTACGGTACGGTTCGCCAGGTAGCACGTACGTTATTAAATATGTCCTATGATGAAATCACTATTAATGTTAACCGTGCAGGCCAGAATCTGCGAGAGCAGTATGACAATAAAGCCAATATTACGTTGGTCTTTACCGGTATGCACAATGATCGCCAGCATGAGAACATGCGCACTGTCACCCTGGTAAAACAGCGCGGCAATTGGCGGGTCGCAGTGCTGCATCAAGACCGTTTCAGCTCCTCTGCCCGTTAAGTTGACGACTCGCTAGACCAGCTACTTTGGCGTTAAAAATGCCTTTAACTGCTGCTGACAGGCTTCACTTTGCAATAACTGCTGAAAGTGCACAAGTTCGTCGCTGATGACATTACTCAGTGCTGGCGCTGTCTGTTTGAGTAAGGCTTTACTGATCCTGACTGCCTCTGCCGGCAGTGCCGCTAATTGTCTGGCTTTTTGCTGCGCGTGTTGTGATAACGCCTCAGGCGCGACAAGCTCATTGACCAGCCCCATTTGTAATGCCTGCTCACTGTTAAATGGCTCTGCCAATAATAGATATTGCGCGGCCCGCTGATACCCCACCAAGCGCGGTAACAACAAGCTCGATGCCGCCTCTGGACACAAACCCAATTTAGTAAAGGGCAACTGAAAACGACAACCCGGCGCAGCATACACCAGCTCACAGTGCAGTAGAGCTGTAGTGCCGATACCAATCGCCAGGCCTGCTACTGCCGCCACTATGGGTTTAGGGAAATTAGCTAGTTGATGCAAAAAGGCTACTGTCGGATGGGTTGGCCCAAGCTCTGGCACGGATAAAAAATC